>JABIVN010000500.1 GCA_018667205.1 Gammaproteobacteria bacterium
CAGGACAATATGATCCGGACGGCCAAACTCTCTGAACCTCCGGAACCCTTCTAAAAAACGCGTTAAAGCGGATGACAGTATAAAAGGGAACGGAGAACGTTAGATTTAACGTCCTCCGCCCCCTTTACCTTCTTTACCTTCTTTACCTTCTTTACCTTTAAGAAGTTTCCTTTAGCGCGTTACGCTAGCGCCATTTTCGATTAATGGCGGCAATAATAGATTTGAAAGCAGCGGTAGTCGTGTTCTGGCTGATACCAACGCCATAGTGCTTGTTGCCATCCTCATCGGTAATCGCAAGGATACAGATGGCCTGAGCCTCGGATCCTTCATTCAGCGCGTACTCCTGATAGTCTGCAACGTTCAACGGTTCGTTTAGCGTTTCAACCATCGCGTTAATAAACGCATCAATTGGACCTGAACCAACGCCACTAATTTCCACATCATTGTCGGCAACCTGAATCTGCGCCTGGCAACTCTGGCTATCATTTCCCTCAGTTTGAAGCTGGTAGTCAAGTAACTGGTAGGGACCATCGACTTCAATGAACTCGTTGACGAAGGCCTGCCAAATAACATCTGGTTTGAGCTCTCCACCATCAGCTTCCGAGATCGCCTGCACAATGGGGCTGAATTCGAGCAACACTGATCTCGGCAATGAAACGCCAAAGTAGTTCTCAAGAATAAAGGCAACGCCGCCCTTACCTGATTGGCTGTTCACTCTGACTGTTTCACGGTACGAGCCACCGACATCGGAAGGATCGATGGGGAGGTAGGGCACTTCCCAAGCGTTATCACTGCCGGATTCAACAAACTGCATACCCTTTTTTATTGCATCCTGGTGAGAACCTGAAAACGCGGTGAAAACAAGTTCACCAGCATACGGTTGCCTGACATGGATCGGTATCTTGGTGCACTCTTCAGATATGGCAACAATCTTCGACATTTCACCAAAGTAGAGCTGCGGGTCGATACCCTGCGAGAACAGGTTCATCGCCATCGTAATCACGTCCAGGTTACCGGTGCGCTCACCATTACCGAACAGCGTGCCTTCTATCCTTTCCGCTCCGGCCATTAACCCAAGCTCAGATGCTGCAATGCCTGTTCCCCTGTCATTATGGGTATGCAAACTAATGACAGCGTTTTCACGATGGGGTAAGTGTCGCGTAAAATACTCAATCTGATCCGCATAGACGTTGGGCGTTGCCATCTCGACGGTACTGGGCAGGTTTAAGATAACCTTGTCATCTTCGGTAGCCTGCCATACTTCCATCACAGCAGCACAAATCTCCACTGCAAAATCCATTTCAGTCGCCGTATAGCTCTCAGGCGAGTACTCAAGCGTGAGATGAGTGCCTGATTCAACCAGGGCACGAGTGTTGTCCTTGACGATCTGAGTCGCGTTGGTCGCCAGCTTAATCACTTCCTCACGACTCATATTAAACACAACCTTTCTTTGCAGGGTTGATGTCGAGTTGTACAAATGAAAGATCACTCGCTTGGCGCCTGCGACTGCCTCACACGTTCGCCTGATTAGCTCTTCTCTTGCTTGGCACAAAACCTGAATGGTGACACCATCCGGAATTCTATTTTCTGCAATGATCTTTCGCACAAAATCAAAGTCGGTTTGGGATGCAGCAGGGAAACCTACTTCAATTTCCGTAAAGCCAATTTCCAGCAGCAGGTCATACATCTTTTGCTTTTCATTTGGCGTCATGGGTTCAATCAGCGCCTGGTTACCATCTCGCAAATCAACGCTGCACCAGCGCGGCGCCTCAGTAATGACCTTGTCCGGCCAGGTTCTGTCAGGCAAGGCAATCGGCTTAAAAGCCTTGTATTTCTGGAACGGCATCGTCTTTCGCGTGCCTGAGCCATTCGGTTGAGAAGGATTTATCGATTGATCTTCAGCATTCATCGTTGGTATCTCGAGTATTCAGTTGGGAAGCTGCTGTTTAAGCAGAAGTCGAGCAATGCAGGAGTTTGGAAGGCCGCCTACAACGGCAGTCTTAGCAGCGCGAGAAGACTAGGCGCAGACACACTCAGCAGATCGGGTCTGCTGGATGTTGGAACCGTGTCATTGTTAACGGTGTTCATTGTCTGCTTTATCGATAAAAATCGACATTCTTCATTCAAGAGCAAAACTATAGCTCGCTCAGCATAATTTGCAAGTCTAACGATCCTGCTCGGGCCCATACTATTTCAGCGGTTTAAGGTCTTTCCTAAAGCGCTTGAAGTTTCTTACGTACCCCGCAGCACTCATTAAAAGCCCCTTAATGGCAGCCTCATTAAGCTCACGAACGATCTTTCCGGGAGACCCCATTACCAGAGAACCATCAGGGATTTCCTTACCTTCAGGGATCAGCGCATTGGCACCGATCAGGCAGTTTTTACCTATTTTGGCCCCATTCAGGACGACGGCATTAATTCCAATCAGAGAATTATCGCCAATTGTGCAGCCATGCAACATCACCTTATGACCTATTGTAACGCCGCGTCCGATCGTCAGAGGCATGCCCGGATCAGTATGCAGTACCGAACCGTCCTGTACGTTGGAACCTTCCCCTACGGTGATAACATCGTTGTCGCCACGCAGTACCACGTTGAACCAGACACTTGCCTCGTTCTCCAGCACGACAGACCCGAGCACCGTTGCGCTATCTGCAACCCAACAGTCGCCATTCATTTGCGGCGTTCTGTCGCCAAGCGCATAGATCATGATTTATTAACTCCTGAGGTTTTTCTTACGATGACTATTTCCGGAAACTCTAGCACACTGCCACGTGAGTCCACTGCTACTTCAACCCAACCTTCATAAATTCCACGACTATCATTGAAGTCAGTCCCCATATTTCATAACCATCAAACTCGAATGCTGGCACCTGATGATATTCCCCATGCCTTGAAATATCGTCAACACGGATCGGTATAGCGTTAGAAAAATAGGACAAAGGAACTTCAAACGCTGAGGCAACTTCGTCAGGGCTCGGTCGCCATTGAATTCCGGGGTAAATAATCCCCACGTAGGGCTTAACCAGCAACCCATGTTTGGAAATAAAAGGCCGAAGCGAGCCAACAATCTCTACATCATCAGGAGAGATCCCCAACTCCTCTTCATTTTCCCGTAACGCAGTGAACTCCAACGAAGGGTCTGTTCGATCCTCTTTCCCCCCCGGAAACGCAACTTCACCACCATGACTGCTCAGGCCGCCAGCCCTTTCCGTCAATAGCATCCTGGGGCCCGTAGCATCCGCCAGGATAGGCACAAGTACGGCAGCACGTTTACGGGCATCGTGACTGGAATCCAGCTCAGTGGCTTCGTGCCGTTGCAGGTTTTGTCTTATATCATTGATCAAGAAACATCCTATATACTGCGTCACATGAAATATTGTAGCCAATGCGGCGACACCGTGTCGCACACCGTTCCCGAAGGCGACAACCGCCCGAGGTATGTTTGTACATCCTGCGCGACCATCCATTACCAGAACCCGAAGGTGGTGGCCGGTTGTCTGCCATTTTTTGAAGACAAGGTCCTCCTGTGCAAACGGTCTATTGCCCCTCGCGAGGGCTACTGGACGTTGCCCGCCGGGTTTATGGAAAACGGCGAAACCACATCCCAGGGAGCGCTTCGAGAGACCATCGAGGAAGCCAATGCCAACGCTGAACTCCTGGATCTTTACACCTTGTTCAGCTTGCCGCACATTTCCCAGGTCTACCTGTTTTACAGGGCACGGCTAACGGATCTTGATTTCTTTCCCGGCGAAGAGACCCTGGAAACAAGGCTGTTTTCCGAGCAGGAGATTCCGTGGGACGAACTGGCTTTCCCGGTCATCACCGAAACACTCAAGCATTACTTTCAAGACCTGCCTAAGAACCACTTCCCCATGAGATCACAGGACGTCGTGATCGACCGCAAACGACACCCAATCAACTAGCGACCGGTCATTTAGCCGGCAGTCATTTAGCCGATAGTCATTTAGCCGGCAGTCATTGCAGGCTAACCGACCCAGACTCGAGCATTTCTGAAAAGGCGCATCCAGGGCGCGTCTTCTTTCCAGTCATCCGGCCGCCATGAATATTGAGCCGCCCTGAACACACGTTCAGGATGTGGCATCATGGCCAGCACCCTACCGTCCTCACTTGAGACCGCGGTAAGTCCCTCGGGAGACCCATTCGGGTTGTAGGGATAGCTGTTAGCAGGGTTACCAAAATGGTCGGAAAAGCGCATCGCAATTTGTTCGTTGCTTTGTAGCTCGTCCATGGCCAAACGCGTCGTGGTCGCGCGACCTTCACCGTGACTCACGACTATCGGCAGCAACGCGCCGCTCATACCCGTCAGAAAAATCGATCGTGTCTTTTCGATCCGCACGAGGGACAGCCGTGCCTCAAACTGTTCCGACTCGTTACGAATAAACTTGGGCCAGGAATCTGTCCCCGGAATCAGTTCTTTTAGCGTCGCCAGCATTTGGCAACCATTACAAACGCCCAGGGAAAAGGTGTCGGTTCTATTGAAGAACCGCTGGAATTCGCCCCGAACAATAGGATTGTAAAGAATGGACTTCGCCCAACCTTCACCTGCGCCCAAGACGTCCCCGTAGGAAAACCCGCCACAGGCCACTAAGCCCTTGAACTGCTCCAACGTTGTTTTTCCCGAGATTAACTCACTCATATGCACATCAACCGCCGTGAATCCCGCACGGGTAAAGGCCACCGCCATTTCCACTTGACTGTTGACACCCTGCTCCCGGAGTATCGCTACCAAGGGCCTGATACCGGTTGCGATCATCGGCGCCGCTATATCCAGATTGATATCAAATTGATGTTCGACTGATAGGCCGGGATCACCCTCTTCACCAACAGTATTGAATTCTTCCTGCGCACATTTGGGATTATCGCGCAGCCCTTGAATTTGGAAACTGCCCCTGGCCCAATGCTGTTCCAACGCTTTTCTTGACGACGAAAAAAGCGCTTTCTTTCCTTGTTCGATCCTTATGGCCTGATCAAGTCTGACACGCGCGATTTCCTGCCCGGTCAAACCATGATTCGCGAGCTCTTCCATCACGGCTTCCAAAGTCTCGGTTTTTACCTGAATCGCTACGCCGAGCTCCTCGTTAAAAAGAAAATCAAGCGGATCATTCCCAGAGGGAACAGCGATATCCAGGCCGGTACGTGCTGCGAATGCCATCTCTAACAAGGTCGTGATCAAACCTCCATCAGACCTATCATGATATGCGAGTACCTGATCGCGGTTTTTGTGCAGGAATCGAAAGAGTTTTTTGAGCAGCTCAGGGTTTTCCAGATCGGGCGCTTCAGTGCCCATTCTGGCATAGGTCTGCGCCAGAATGCTGCCACCTAAACGCTGCTTACCCTCCGCAAGGTCCAGCAAAAGTAACACCGTTTCATCCGGCAACGGACGCAGTTCCGGCGTTAGGGTTACCCGAATATCAGAAACGGGGGCAAAAGCTGAGACGATCAGCGATACCGGTGAAGTCACCGCTTTTGAATCGCCACCTTCCTGCCAGCGGGTCTGCATCGACAAGGAGTCCTTGCCCACGGGTATAGTGATACCAAGTGCTGGACACAGCTCCATGCCGACGGCTTCAACGGCGTCAAACAACGCTGCATCTTCACCCGAGGCGCCTATCGCGGCCATCCAGTTTGCCGATAAGCAAATATCTTCGATTCGATCAATGCTTGCGGCAGCAATATTGGTAATTGCCTCGCCAACCGCCATGCGGGCCGATGCTGCACTGGACAAGATCGCCAGCGGCGTTCTCTCTCCCATAGCCATTGCCTCACCGGTATACCCGGAAAACCCCGAAGAGGTCACCGCAACATCGGCTACGGGTGTTTGCCAGGGACCAACCATCTGGTCACGGGCGACAAGCCCGCCGACGGAGCGATCGCCGATAGTGATCAAAAATTTCTTACTGGCGACAGTTGGATGACTTAACACCCGGAGCAGCGCCTCACCCAAATCAATCCCGGATTGAAGCGGCTTTGTGTTTACAGATTCACGAGAAACGGACTTGTGTAGTTTCGGAGCCTTGCCAAACAGAACGGATAGCGGAATATCAACCGGCGACCCCCCAAGCAAGGAATCGGTTACTTCAAGCTGATCGCCTTCTTTAGCTTCGCCAACAATGGCATAAGGGCATCGTTCCCTTTCGCAGATCTTCGCGAAACGTTCAACATCCTTGACCGGGACCGCAAGCACATAGCGCTCTTGGGCTTCATTGCACCAGATTTCGCGAGGTGTCATACCCGGCTCAGCATTTGGGATTTTTCGAAGTTCGAAAGAACCACCAACACCACCATCCTTAACCAACTCGGGAAGGGCATTCGATAGGCCACCCGCGCCAACGTCGTGGATAAACTGAATGGGATTCTCACCCCCCAATTGCCAGCATTGGTCGATAACTTCCTGACAACGATGCTGAAGTTCCGGATTCCCGCGCTGCACACTGGCAAAGTCGAGGTCCGCGGTGCTGTCCCCTGATGCCATAGAAGAAGCTGCGCCACCACCCAGCCCGATCAACATCGCAGGACCACCGAGTACGATTAAAGCTGCGCCTACTTCAATACCGTCTTTCTGAACATGTTCTGCACGGATATTCCCCAACCCGCCAGCGATCATGATGGGCTTGTGATAGCCTCGCATAACACCATTCACTTCCTGTTCAAAGGTCCTGAAATATCCACTGATATTAGGACGACCAAATTCGTTATTAAAAGCTGCACCGCCGATAGGCGCATTAATCATGATATCCAGCGCGGACGAAATTCGGTCTGGCTTACTCTCGTCCATCTCCCAGGGTTGTTTTGAGCCGGGAATATTAAGATTAGACACTGTGTAGCCGCTCAGGCCTGCCTTTGGTTTACTGCCCCGGCCGACGGCGCCTTCGTCCCTGATTTCACCACCAGCACCGGTTGCTGCGCCGGGGAAAGGCGCTATTGCTGTCGGATGGTTATGAGTTTCCACCTTAATCAGGATATGAACGTCTTCCTGATATTCTTTGTACTCCTTGCTGTCAGGGTCCGGGTAGAAACGGCTGGATGAATGCCCCGCAATGACCGCCGCATTATCC
>JABIVN010000501.1 GCA_018667205.1 Gammaproteobacteria bacterium
CACAACACACGCGCCGTCTTTGGCCAGCATAATGGCGGTGGCCCGCCCTACACCGCGGCCTGCGCCGGTCACAATCGCAACTTGTCCTTTAAGTTTACTCACGAATCTACCCTCCCCCGGTTCCTTTTTTTTATCGAGCCCGACACGCTGCCAATATCAAGCGCCTATTTACTGCGGGATACGATATATTCAGCAATCCAGTTTAGCCCTTCAGCCCGTTCTCCAAAACATGTTAACTGCCGCCGTGCAGCCACAAGTTCTTGCTGCATTCTGTTTCTTGCCTGCTCCAGACCCAGCAAGCTGACAAAGGTCGACTTGTTGCTGGCCACATCTGATCCCTGCGGTTTACCAATTTGCTCAGTTGTGCCCTCGACATCTAGTAGGTCATCACGAATCTGGAATGCCAAACCAATGTGATGGCCGAAGCCCTCAAGCCGGTGAGCTTCATTGTTACCCGTTCCTGTCGCTGCTGTCACGACCTGACTGCTGATCATCGAAAGGCTTGTTTCGATGAGCGCTCCACTCTTTTGCCTGTGCATTTGTTCAAGCTCATCTAGAGCCAGAACGCAGGTTTCTCCTTTAAGGTCGGTCGCTTGTCCAGCAATCATCCCGTTCGCCCCAGCGGCTCTTGATAGCAGACGCACCCACTCAACAATCAACGATGGCGCAACCCCGGATTCCGCAAGCAGTTCGAAGGCAAAGGTTAGCAGTGCATCTCCGACAAGAACGGCCGTCGCTTCATCGAACTGTTTGTGGACAGTTGGTACACCTCTTCTGAGATCATCATCATCCATCGCTGGTAAATCATCGTGCACAAGAGAATATAGATGCACCAACTCAATCGCCGCAGCAGGAAAATCTGCCACCGCCGACGGAACGTCCAGCAATTCCGCGGTGGCATAAACAATCAGCGGCCGAATTCTTTTTCCCTCAGTAGCCAGGGCGTAATTAACGGCGTCACCTAACCTTCCCTGCAACTTTTTTGCACAGACGAAATCTACCATGACCTGTTCGACTCGCGTTTTGTAAGTCGTGGCTCGATCATTAAATTGGGTATGAATGTTCTGATGTTCCATAGGTTTATGCTACCGGTTGCGCGCATCAGTTAACAGCAAACCACACACCAATCTGATGAGAGTAAACCCTAGATAGTGTATGCTTCGCAGCCTCTTAAATGGGACCGCACCGGCTTTTAACTATCTGATGAGCAATTCAACCGCTACTGCCTCCGCCGCCGCAAATATCGCCCTGGTAAAATACTGGGGCAAAGCAAGTCTTCAGAATAATCAGCCAGCGACAGGTTCTGTTTCATTGGGCCTCGAAGGCCTCAGAACGACCACCACGCTTGAATACGCGACGGGAGACCACGACACATTTGACACTGAACTGGACAATAAGGCGCGCAAAAGAGCCGCCAGCTTCCTTGATCTGATCCGGCAGAAATATCGAATTACTCAGCGACTGCACATTACGACCGCCAACAACTTCCCGACCGGCACTGGTCTGGCCTCAAGTGCTTCAGGTTTCGCCGCCCTCAGTCTTGCGTTCAACGCCCTTTTCAGTCTAAACCTAAGCAAAACAGCGCTTTCGCAAATGGCAAGGTTAGGCTCGGGTTCCGCTGCCAGGTCTGTCTACGGCGGGATTGTCGAGTTGATTCCATCAGGTGATGCCTACGCAATACCTATCGCTACGGCAGAAGAATGGCCGCTCGATGTCATCGTCGCGGTCACTGAAGAACGCCCCAAAGCGATTGGCTCAACGGACGCAATGATCCAAACCGCGAGCACGTCGCCTTTTTATCAAAGCTGGCTGTCTTCCCACGCTGATGACATGACCTCCGCAAAACAGGCCATTGCGGAAAAAGACTTCCGCAGGCTTGCAGACACAAGTGAACATAATTGTTTGAAAATGCACGCGACGATGATTACCAGCGAGCCTCCCATCATTTACTGGCAACCCGCCACGGTTGAGATTATGCACGAGGTTCGTGCACTCAGATCGTCAGGTACACCGGCATTTTTTACGATCGACGCGGGCGCCCAGGTCAAGATCGTGTGCTTACCCTCAGCAACTGACACCATTAGGCAGCAGCTAAAAGCCATCACCGGACTAAAACGCGTGATTGTCACCAGACTGGGAGGTTCACCCTCTGTCACAACATCATGATTGCATCAGCACCAGGGAAACTTTTCCTGCTAGGTGAGTATGCGGTGCTGGAGGGCGGCCCCGCGCTGCTTGTACCCGTAAAACAAAGGGCAAAGGTTACCCTTAAAGCATCGAACAAAAGCCAGGTTATTAGCCAAACGACAGCCATAAAAATACACTCGCCAGAAGAAGCCTTACAGCACTACCCACTGTTGCAGGCGACCATCGCTGAATTAGGTTGTATGGAGCAACTTGAAAACAGGCAACTAAGCCTTGATACCAGCGCTTTTTTTAAAGGCGGCGTCAAACTCGGACTTGGCTCAAGCGCCGCGCTAACGGTTTCACTGGTAAAATTATTCCTCCCTGAGGCGACCGCTAACGAGCAGTTTTTGAAGGCTGTCAGTTGCCATCTCGCTTTCCAGAACGGCATTGGCAGCGGCGCTGATATCGCACTGGCGGCGATGGATCAAACGATTGTTTTTCAGCAGGATAAGTCCCCTACTCCGGCGGTCCTTCCCGATGATTTACACATGCTTGCCATCTGGTCAGGCGAACCCGCCTCGACCATTGGTTACGTTGCCGCGGTGCATCGGTGGCGGCAAAACAACCCGATTGCCTATCAATTCCAAATCAGTGCTCTACGCGATACTGCTACTCAATGCATCGACGCCCTGGGCGGCGGGAACACTCAGCGTGTTTTGGCCGGAATTGAACAATATGACCGACACCTTGAGCGCCTATCGTCGATATCAGGCGTTGATTTTTACAATCAAACGCACCTAAAGATGCGAAAAAAGGTAGAATTGGCGCGCTGCACGTACAAGCCCTCGGGTGCAGGTGGTGGCGATTATGGCATTGCCTACAGTACTGACAAAGAAGAACTACTAACCCTGGCCGACCAACTGAAACGAGAACAAAAAGAAACTTTTGTTCTCTGACCTTTTGTCAGAGATGGGATTGATGGAGCATTAATGGACA
>JABIVN010000052.1 GCA_018667205.1 Gammaproteobacteria bacterium
ACAATGCCGGAGGAGGCTCTCCGCCGAGACCCTTTGAAGAAATCCCCTTCGAGGAATGGCAAAGGGTCATCAATGTAAACCTGACCGGTACCTTCCTTTGCACCCAGGCTGCCTTTGGGATCATGAAAGAACAAACCCCGATGGGTGGCAGGATTGTTAACAACGGTTCCATTTCTGCACATGTGCCTAGACCGCTTTCTGCACCTTATACCGCGAGTAAACATGGGGTGACGGGGCTCACCCGATCGACCTCACTGGATGGGCGTCCTTATAATATTGTTTGTAGTCAAATTGATATCGGTAATGCTTTAACGGATCTTACCGCCAGGATGGCCGAGGGCGTGCCGCAACCCGACGGGACTATTAGGGCGGAGCCTACGATGGATGTTCAACATGTCGCCGATGCAATAGTGCAAATGACCGAATTTCCGCTCGAAACCAATGTCCAGTTCATGACCATTATGGCCACTAAAATGCCGTTTATTGGCCGTGGATGACCTAATCCGGGGCCTGGTATGTTTTTCGCCCCCCTTTGGAACAGGAGCCTTTGGAGCAGGAGCCCCCGGAGCAGTCGCCTCTAAACCGTCGTGATGAGTTCCGGAATACCCGCGGGGCCTATCCAGACATAGGCATTCTGCTCGAAGCGCATTGCCATGGCAGTTGCCTGGTCTTTATCAATACCCAATACCAGGTAACTATATTCTAGCCAGTCCTCACCTTGGCCGTAACCGACCAGATAGTTCAATCGTATTGTTTCTATATCGGTTAACAGAGCGCCCTGGCGGTCGTCGTTCTCATCATCGGTGAGGTGTTCACTTCTAGGATTCCATGCGGTCATAAAGGCTGCTGTTTCAACGCCCATGCTACCCAGTAACACCCGAAGATCGTCGCTTTGCTCGCCGATTTTCATAAGCAAGGGCGGGTCGTCGGAGATGATGTAGTCTGTGTCTAGGTACTTCTGTTTGAGTGCTAAGTCGATGCCCGGTTTCATATCAGGATGTTTTCCTCATGACAGCCCTGTCGTACAGCGGGTCTTCGGGCTTGCGCGCCCCAAGTATCATTTCAGAGCCACTAAACCATGCGTCGGCCGTCGCCTCTTCACGTACCCAGTCAACCAGTTCGCTCCGGTATGCGATCTTCCAAACACCATCTCGGCGTTCGTAACGGTCAACATAACGGCCACTGATAAAGAGGTCGCGTTCTTCACCCAGTTCGTTTTTTATACGGTGAAACGCCTGGTAGTAAACCTCGCCAAACGCTTCCTCTCCCTGTAGCTCGATGTTCACCTGTCCAATAAAATGATGGTTGGACAGGTGAGTGGCAAGGCTGCTCTGGCAATATTCAATGAAACCATCTGGTCCACCTTCATAGGTACCATAGCTGCAAAACGCATCTCCCCAGAACACTGAACGTTCCAATTCTCCATCCAGGCGATCCAGGCCCCGCATGTAGTTTGATGAAAGATCAGTGATCTCGAGTTTATCCGCCGCGGCGTGCAACCTATCCTGTGTCATCTCTAAAATTCGATAACTGAACGAGCGACTTCACCGGCTTTCATGCTTCTGAATGCCTCATTGACGTCTTCGAGCTTTAGTCGTCGAGATACAAGGCTGGTCAGGTCAAGACGATCCTGCAGGAACAAGTCAATGAGCTTTGGCATGTGCTCGCGGAAGCGAGTCGAACCATACATGCAGCCGATCAGTTTCTTTTCTTGCAGGAATGCCGGGCCTGGTATCGAAATTTCAGATCCCAGTGGGTGCATACCCACAACGACGGTTGTTCCGCCGGCGCGTGTAATGTTAAACGCTTGAGTCGCGGCAGCTGGCACGCCGATGGCCTCAAAAGCGTATTCAACCCCTTCGCCTTTGGTTATTTCCTGGATGGCTTCTTCCAGGTTAACGTCTTTCGAATTAATGGTGTGCGTGGCACCAAACTGGGATGCCATTTCAAGCTTGGAATCCATAATGTCGATGGCAATAATGTTCGCGGCACCAGCGATACGGCAACCCTGAACAATATTGAGTCCTATTCCACCACAGCCAATGATCGCCACGGTTGAACCACCCGGTACCTTGGCGGTATACAGCGCCGCGCCAACACCGGTCATCACGCCGCATCCGATGAGCGAAGCTTCGGCCATGGGCATTTCTTCCGGGATCTTTACGACGCCATTTTCCGAAGTCACCATCATTTCTGCAAAGCTGCCTACTGATGCAAACTGCAGAATTGGGCTGCCGTTCCATGTCAGCCTGCTAGCAGAGGCCGCACCAATTTCCGGGTCATTGCACAGGTTGGGCTGGCCGCTCAGGCAGTAATAACATTTTCCACAGAACGGTCTGAAACTCATGATGACACGATCACCGGGCTTCACATAGGTGACGCCTTCACCGATAGCTTCAACGACACCGGCTGCTTCATGGCCTAGTACGCAGGACATAGGTAACTGCCAGGACCCGTC
>JABIVN010000502.1 GCA_018667205.1 Gammaproteobacteria bacterium
AAGATTCCTACTCCGCCAGCTTGGGGTGGCGGTTACTGGATCACCCCATTTCTATTTGGGATGATCAGGTTGGTATTGGCCTGCGGGCGCACTATGTCGCGAGTTGGCATGCGGCTAAGTTGATGTTTGAAAGTGACAATGCACGAATGCTGAATGTGTCGTCACCGGGTGGCCAGAGCTACCACTTTTCCTCATCTTACGGTACCGGTAAAGCGGGCCTTGATCGCTTAACAGCAGACATGGCCGTTGAGCTAGAGCCGAAGGGCATACCAGCCTGTGTGTTGTATCCGGGCGCTGTGTCGACAGAATTCATTCAGGATGCTGCAGAGGAGCAGGGTATGGACCTGTCGCAATCCCAAACGCCACTGCTGGTTGGGCGGGCGGCCACTTCACTGCTGATGTCTGACGACATGATGCCACGTACCGGCACAATTCAGTGGGTGGAAGATCTTATTGCAGAATTTGACCTTTATGATGAAAACGGTTCTCGTCCAACAGAGAAATACGCGCAGAGGAAAGGCTAGTGGAGTTTGCTGTCGCGGTAGCTTCTGACACCGACTCCTGGAAGCATGTAAAGCGCGCGGAAGAACTGGGTTTCCACTCAAGTTGGTTCTATGACACCCAGCTTCTGAATCCGGATGTATTTATTTGTATGGCACTTGCCGCTGCGAATACGTCATCCATTCGGCTGGGGACCGGTGTCCTGATTCCCTCTAATAGAATCGAGCCGGTGACCGCGAATGCGTTTGCAACCCTGAATAAACTGGCGCCGGGTCGTATCGACTTTGGTGTCGGTACAGGGTTCACGGGTCGTCGAACCATGGGTCTGAAGCCAATTCCGCTCGCGCGGATGAAGCGTTACATACAGCGGGTTCAGTCGATGTTGCTTGGCGAAACAGTCGCGTGGGATTTCGAGGGTCAGGAGCGGAAAATCCGTTTCCTGAATCCCGACCTGGGGTTAATTAATATTGATGATCCCGTGGGTTTGCACATCTCTGCAATGGGACCGAAAGCCCGTCGCCTTGCCGCAGAAATGAAAGCCGGATGGCTGAATTTTGGTAATGACCCTGTCTCTCTGATCAGGGAGCTCAACGACATGCAACAGGCCTGGCAGGGGGCTGGTGTCGCTGACGCGGCACAGCACAGCACGGTCTTCGCGCTCGGCGCGGTACTCGGTGGCACCGATGCTGAGAATCGCGAAAAATTAATGGCTCAGGCCGCTCCCTGGACGGCGGTAATGTTCCACAACATGCTCGATGGAATTATGCCTGTGCCTTTGAATCTTCCGGAGAATATCTCCGCGGTTGTGGCTGAGTACCAGCTTTTGTTAAAAGACTATCAGCCAGAGGACGCAAAGTATCTGATGGTTCATCGGGGTCACTTGATGTTTCTCCGAGAAGAGGAAAAGCGACTGATTACACCTGAATTGGCGCAGGCAACATCACTAAGCGGTTCACGTGACGAGCTTGTAGATAAAATCAGGTGCTTGTCTGAAGCTGGATACAACCAGCTTGCGATTCAGTTGGTTCAGGGTCAAGAGTCTGCCCTTGAGGATTGGGCAGAGGTCTTTGAAAGAGTTTAGGGGGTTAGGTATGGCTGAGCAGCGTTTTATTTGAACCCAGCTGCGCAGCGTTCCGGCGTCGAAGTCTGTGAAGCTGAAGGCCGATGGTGACGCCGACTTTTTTGCCGTGAACGCCTTAAGCTCGAACGGTTTCTTGGGCCAACCGTTATTGCACCTGAGAAGCGGCGAGGGCCTGGTCAATATCCCACAGAATGTCATCTATTGACTCAAGCCCGACTGAAATCCTGATCATGTCTGGCGAAACACCGGCTGCGATCTGCTCGTCTTCATTCAACTGGCGGTGGGTCGTTGATGCAGGGTGGATAATGAGTGTTTTTGCATCCCCAACATTAGCCAGGTGACTCATGAACTCTGCATTTTCGATAAAATTCACCCCCGCTGGCTGACCACCTTTGATACCAAAAGTGAGAATAGAACCTGCCCCTTTGGGTAGATATTTCTTTGCCAGACTTGCGTAGGCATTATCTGGCAGGCCAGCATATTTTACCCAACTGACTGCGTCGTGCTCGTTCAGGAATTCGGCTACTTTTTCCGCATTTTCCACATGTCTTTCCATTCTCAGGTGCAGCGTCTCCAAGCCCTGCAGGAACAAAAAGGCATTGAATGGCGAAAGGCTTGGGCCAAGCGTCCTTAAGGTTTCTAAACGGCATTTGGTGATATAGGCAAAGTCTCCGAAGGTCTCATAAAACCGGATCCCGTGATAACCCTTTGAAGGCTCTACCATTTCCGGGAACTTCCCGTTATCCCAGGGAAACTTCCCTGATTCGATGATGACGCCACCTATGGAGGTGCCATGTCCGCAGATAAATTTGGTGGCAGAGTGGACAACAATGTCTGCGCCGTGTTCGAAAGGCTTGCATAGGTACGGCGATGCGAATGTGTTGTCGACCATTAAAGGGATACCGAACTCATGCGCGATATCTGCCACTGCCTGAATATCGATCAGGTTATTAGAAGGATTGCCGATCGTCTCGATGAATACGCATCGCGTCTTGTCGTTAATGGCGGCGCGAAAATTCTCCGGGTCATTCGGGTCGACAAACGTTGTGTTGATGCCCATACGACGAAAATTCACGTCAAACTGGGAGTAGGTACCACCATACAATGTGCTGGCTGAGACTATTTCGTCACCATTGGAGAGCAATGTGAGGAGGGCAGTCATTTGTGCGGCCATGCCAGAGGCAACTGCGAGCGCTGCAGTTCCGCCTTCCAATGCCGCCATGCGTTCTTCGAACATAGCGGTTGTGGGATTAGATAGTCGGGTGTAGATGTTCCCGAACGTTTGCGCATTGAAAAGACTGGCGGCATGGTCTGTATCGTCGAAAACATACGCCGCAGTTTGGTAGATAGGCGCGGCTCTTGAACCGGTTGCTGGGTCAGGGATTTGCCCTGCATGAAGGCAAAGTGTCGCGAAATCGTATTCGTGGTCTGACATTGGTCATCCTGTTGTTTTTTTTACACCACCCACCGCGGGCGCTTTAGTTAACACGCCGCGGGCTTTTCATATAACACGCCGCGGGCTTTTCATATAACACGCCGCGGGCGCTTACTCGAGATGATTCCCGTG
>JABIVN010000503.1 GCA_018667205.1 Gammaproteobacteria bacterium
ACCGTCCCCCATGTCACCGTTATTTTAGCGTCCTCCTATGGGGCCGGTAACTATGGGATGAGCGGCCGGGCCTTCGGTACTCGATTCACCTATATCTGGCCATTGGCAAAAATTGCCGTGATGGGCCCCAAACAAATGGCCGGCGTCATGAGTATCATCCAAAGGGCTTCTGCCGAGCGCAGAGGCATTGAATTTGATGAAGAAGCCGATGCAGCACGTGCCGCTGTCGCGCAGCACTGGGCTGAAGAAGCGTCAAAAGGGCTCTATGCGACATCCCGGGTATCTGATGACGGGATGATCGACCCACGGGACACTCGGGATATGATCGCGATGTCACTCTCGGCTGCATTTAACAACAAGGTAGAAGGGACTAAGGAGTTCGGCACATGGAGGATGTAATGACCGCGAATACAATGACCGCGAGCGTCAACAATATCAAACCAATCACAACACTCCTGGTTGCCAACCGCGGAGAAATCGCGCGCAGGATTATGCGCACCGCAAGAGAAATGGGCATCTCAACGGTCGCTATCTATGCAGACGGGGACGCAGAGGCGCCCTTTGTTACGGAGGCTGATTCCGCTATTGCACTGGGCGGTCGGACCTCCACAGAGACCTATCTTGATGTCTCAAAAGTGCTAGATGCCTGCAAGCGATCGGGCGCCGATGCGGTTCACCCGGGGTACGGGTTTCTGTCCGAAAACGCAAGCTTCGCCCGCGCAATTATTGATGCCGGTGTTTCCTGGATTGGCCCAGCCCCTGAAGTTATTGCGGCAATGGGTGACAAACTTTCAGCCAAAAAACTCATGGAAGCGGCAGACGTCCCCACCCTTCCAGCGATCAAGATCACCCCGAAAACAGACCTCGCCAGCGCTGCTAATGAAATCGGCTACCCGGTCCTCGTTAAAGCGTCTGCCGGTGGCGGTGGCCGCGGAATGCGCGTTGTAGAGAAAGAAGTTGATCTCCAGGATTCCGTCGACAGCGCAAAGCGAGAAGCCGGGTCCTCGTTTGGCGACGACACCGTCTTCCTAGAAAAATGGCTGGACTCATCGCGCCATGTTGAGATTCAAATCATCGGCGACAAGCACGGTAACCTCGTTCATTGTTTTGAACGTGAATGCTCTATTCAACGCCGCCACCAAAAAATCATCGAAGAAGCCCCCTCACCAGCTGTTTCCCCAGAAATCCGGAAAGCGATGTGTGACGCGGCGCTAAAAGCAGCCGCAAGCCTTGGCTATTCTTCAGCGGGGACGGTGGAGTTTTTGCTGTCCGGTTCCGCGTTCTATTTCCTGGAGGTCAATGCGAGACTCCAGGTTGAACATCCCATTACCGAAGAAATTATCGGCAAGGATCTCGTGCGGGAGCAAATTCGGATTGCTGAAGGCGAAACACTTTCGTTCAGCCAGGAAGAACTGCAGATTAATGGGCACGCCATCGAGGCAAGACTGTGTGCTGAAGACCCGAACAATGATTTTTTACCTTCTCCAGGCCCTGTGATTATCTGGCAACCATCAACCCAGGGGATCGCTCGGTTCGATTCAGGGGTAGAATCAGGTAGCGTTATCGCTGTGGAATTCGACCCAATGATTGCCAAGGTTATTGTCCACGCACCCACCAGACGCGAGGCAGCCGCAAGGCTAGCCCGAATTCTGGAAACCACCCAGATCCAGGGACTCATCACCAACAGGGATTTTTTGGTGACAACCCTCCGACACAAGTCATTCCTGGCGGGTGATACCACCACCGATTTTATCGAACGAATCGATCCGGCACGCACCCGCGAAGTCACCAGCGAACATCTGACTGAGGCAGCCATTGCGATAGCCATAGAATCACAGGCACGCAATCACGCAACCAGAAAGGTTTTAAAAACCATACCCAGTGGTTGGAGAAATACCATCCTGCCCTTTGAAATGATGGATTTTCAGCATCTGAACAAAGATTGCCATGTCGAATACCGATCTCGGCGCGATGGAAAATTCCGCTTCAGATCAGGTGATTCCACCGAT
The DNA here is from genome assembly GCA_018667205.1 of Gammaproteobacteria bacterium. GTDB lineage: Bacteria > Pseudomonadota > Gammaproteobacteria > Pseudomonadales > Azotimanducaceae > UBA9659. The sequence continues at coordinate 2,010 of JABIVN010000503.1, forward strand.
GAGCTACTGGTAACCCCCTACGTCTGCGGCAATGGACGAGTGGATATTGATATCGATGGTAGGCGAGTTGGGTACGAAATTGAGCGGCAAGGCATGCAATGGTACGTGCATGGGCGCGCCCGTGACCTGCAAATCACGGAATTACCTCGTTACCCGGTCAGCGGTATCGATGAACTGGCGGGTGGACTTACAGCGCCCATGCCCGGCGCGGTGTTGGCAACAGAGGTGAATTCAGGCGACCAGGTATTGAAGGGGGATCTGTTGCTGATTCTTGAAGCCATGAAAATGGAACATCGAATTACAGCACCAATGGATGGCATTATAACGGCGCTACATGTGGCCACTGGTGACCAGGTCGAAAATGGTCAGCTTCTAGTGACTCTGAATCACGAAGACGAATAAAAGGAAAAACTGATGGTAGGACAAGAAGCCACACGCTATGAAGTCAAGGATGGCGCTGCATGGATCACACTAAACCGACCGAAAAATAGAAACGCGCTATCCGCTATCCTGGTCAATGAACTCTATGCTCACTTGATTGCCTCGAATGAAAAACCTGAGGTCAGGTCTATCGTGATTACAGGAACTGGCCCGGCTTTTTGTGCTGGGGCTGACTTGAAAAGCCCCCCCGGCCAGCTTGTTGATGGCGCCCAGGGTGTCACCTACCCCGAGGTGTTGAACACTATCCTGGAGAGTCCAAAACCCGTGATCGCAGCGGTTAACGGTGCAGCATTTGCCGGCGGACTGGGATTGGTAGGCGCCGCAGATATCGTCGTGACAGTAGCCGATGTCCAATTCAGTTTCAGTGAGGTTCGAATTGGCGTTATTCCAGCCGTCATTTCTGTCGTCTGTATTCCGAAGCTTGGAACGCATCAAGCAATGAAGCTTTTTCTAACAGGTGAGCGGTTTACTGGAGAACAGGCCGTCGGGATGGGATTTGCACACCGCGCTGTAACGGCTGAAGAATTGACGAGCGCTGTGCAGGAAGAGATCGGTGCTATTAATCTGGGTGGACCGATTGCGGTCCAGGAATGCAAGAAACTGGTTAGACGAGTCCGTGAACTTAGCATTCGGGATGGCTTTAATGAGACGGCCGACTGGAGCAAACGGTTGTTCCAGTCGGAAGAAGGCACCGAAGGTATGGCCGCCTTTAGGGAAAAACGTAAACCAAATTGGGTAAGGGACGAGTAAAGGAGAAAAAAGTGGCAAATAGTGTTCGGATTGGAAACTGCAGCGGATTTTATGGCGACCGACTAGCCGCAGCAAAAGAAATGATCGATGGTGGCCCAATAGACGTGCTCACCGGTGATTACCTGGCAGAACTCACGATGACTATCCTATATAACCAAATGCAATCTCGTGGCGAGAACATGGGTTATGTCGGCACGTTTCTTAAACAGGTTAAAGAGATTGCACAGGACTGCAAAGCCAAGAACATCAAGATCGTTACCAATGCCGGAGGCCTCAACCCTAAATCCATGGCGAATGAAATTGAGAAGATCCTGCAGGAACAAAACATTGAGATGAAAGTTGCCTGGATAGATGGTGACGATATCAAAGATGATATTGAGCGATTTCAAAAAGAAGGCGAGCCTTTTATTAACATGGATAGGGGTATTCCGCTATCTGAGTCGAGTAACAAGGTGGTCACTGCCAATACCTACTTGGGCGCCTGGGGAATTAAAGAAGCACTGGACCAGGGAGCTGATATTGTCGTTTGCCCCAGGGTCACTGATGCAGCCGTCGTCATTGGCCCTGCCGCGTGGAAGTTTAACTGGGCACGAAACGACTACGACGCACTAGCCGGCGCGCTAACCGCAGGGCACATTATTGAATGCGGCGCCCAGTGCTGCGGCGGTAACTATTCGTTCTTTGAAGAAGTCCCATCCTTCCGGGATATGGGATATCCCATCGCAGAAATCGAGGCTGACGGTAGTTTCACTGTCACTAAACATCCGGGTACTGGCGGGCTTGTCTCTGTCGGCACAATAACGGCACAGTTACTTTACGAAACCAAGACGCCCGCTTATTACAACCCGGACGTCATTGCTCATTTCGACACCATGAAGATCGAACAGACTGGTGAAGACAGGGTTTACGTTTCCGGTTGTCGCGGCAGCAGCCCTCCGTCTACTCACAAGGTTTGCGTTAATACTTTAAGTGTTTACAAACAAAGCATGGAGGTATTACTGACGGGACTAGACATCGAAAAGAAAGCCGACATCTACGTAGATCAAGTTTTTCACAACTTGGGTGGCAAAGAACAGTTCACAGATGTCGATATACATCTCATCCGCAGTGACAAAGAAAATCCTGCCACAAACGAGGAAGCCCACGCTGCGCTGCGCATCACGGTCACTTCTGAGGACCCGTCAAAGCTTGGACGAATTTTTCAGGCAAAAGTTACAGAACTTGGTCTTGCTGCGATTCCAGGAAATACCGGTAGAGGCGCGGCGGGTTATAACGGCAGCCCCGTTATTGCCTACTGGCCCACGTTGATCGATAGCCAGAAAGTCACTGAACGGGTTCACATTAACGGTGACTTGATTGAGGTACTACCCACCCAAAGGCTTGGATTTGAAGATATCTACTACCAGGAAGTTCCCGTAAACGTCCGACCCGCTTCAGGCGGTGATACAATCGCCATTCCCTTTGGCAGGCTATTTGGCACCAGATCGGGAGACAAGGGCGGCGCTGCGAACTGCGGCGTGTGGGCAAGGACTGATGAAGCCTATAGCTTTCTGTACGAGTTCCTGACCGTCGAAATGTTTAAGGAACTGACACCGGACATGGCATCCTACAAAATTGAAAGATTCGAATTACCAAATCTTCGCGCGCTGAACTTCTACATTCATGACGTGTTGGGCGAAGGCGTTTCATCTAATAACCGGATCGACAAACAGGCCAAGTCCCTTTGTGAATACCTAAGGGCCAAGACCATTGAAGCACCAACCCTTCTTGTTGATCAAATCGCACGAGCAAATATAAATGAGTAAACATAAAAACGATATCTACGGCGACCTTGAGAAAGACCGTGAAAATGAAGGCGCGGAGCCGGCAATCCCTGCAGCGACCGTGGTACTTCTGCGTGAACATGAGGGCCAAAACCAGGTCCTGATGCTACACAAAACATCAAAGATTGCCTTTGGTGGAATGTGGGTGTTCCCCGGTGGAAAAATTGACGCAGCAGACTATACCGGTGGACTAAATGATAACGCTGCGGCGCGGGTTGCCGCGGCAAGAGAAACCGAAGAAGAAGCAGGTATCAGCATTCCTGCTGATAAATTCATCTGGTTTGCGCACTGGACCCCACCCGCCAGCACAGCCAGACGCTTCGCCACTTGGTTCTTTCTAACCAGCACTGACGATGATCACGAAATACAGGTTGATGGTGGAGAAATTCAGAACCATCAATGGATCAGTCCATCAGATGCACTGCAGCAGCATGCCAAAGGCGAAATTGACCTGGCACCTCCTACCTGGGTATCTCTGTATCACCTGTCACGATTCGACACCATTGACCAGGCGCTCAACACGCTCAACGAGCAACCGCCCCGCTACTACCAGACCAGGGTCGTTAAAGACCAAGATGGTGCTAGAGTCGCGCTCTGGGACGGAGATGCCGGTTACCCCGAATGGGACGCGGCAACTGCAGGCGCACGGCATCGCCTTACCATGAGTAAAGCTGGGTTCGCGTTCGAACACGACGCAGTGCCTTACTAACGCTGAGCGGCCTGTGACCAGAAACATTCTGCTAATTACCACCGACCAGATGCGTTACGACGCCCTGGGCTGCAATGGCGGTCAGATTGCCAACACCAAACATATTGACCAACTTTCAAGTGAAGGCATCAACTACCGCAGAGCCCACAACCAAAATGTCGTCTGTATGCCTGCAAGAGCGACAATTATGACCGGACAACACGTCCGTTCGCATGGGGTGCGTATGAACGGCATGTCCATGCCCGAAGAAAGACACACGATAGCTCACCATCTGAAAGAACATGGTTACAACACTGCACTGCTGGGTAAAGCACATTTTGAGCCATGGCTTGGTTCGCCAGAGGACTTTTTTGAAAACCGCATGGCAGCAGAAAACAGCACCGGACCGCACCGTGGCTTCGACCACATGGAACTCGCCAACCATTTCTTCGAAGGTCACAGCCACTACGACAAGTATATGGATGCCTACCCCGAGCAGAAAAAAGCCTTTTATCCGATGGTGACGAAAAAGGGTCAAAACACTGCAAGCAAAGGTGTCACGGGGGCCACGCAAGTCTGGCCAATGGATATTCCCCGTGATATTTATCACACGGAATGGGTCGCCAATAGAACAAAAAACTGGCTGGAAACGCAGTCAGAGGTTAAGCCATGGTTCTGCTGGATGAGCTTCCCAGACCCACATCATCCGTGGGACATTCCGGCAGCTGAGCTTCACAGAATTAACTGGAAGGATCTGCCACTGCCTCGTCTTTACAGCGAAAACCGATCACAACTTGAGTCATGGCTTGATGAAAAACCGGCGCACTGGCGGGGCTATTTCGAGGGCTCATTGTGGACCAACCTTGAGTCTCCAAGGGAGTTTATTCCAGCAAACATGACAGCTGACCAAGTTCGTGAAATCAATGCCATGACGCATATCGAAAACGAGCTTATCGATGAAGCCGTCGGCGACGTCATTAACTTTCTTCAATCGAAGCAGTGGCTGAAAAACACAGACATATTTTTTACGACCGACCACGGCGAGTTGCAGGGAGACTTCGGTCTACTGTTCAAAGGGCCCTATCATGTCGATGCTCTGATGCGTCTTCCGTTTATCTGGAAGCCCGCAGAGGCGGCAAACATTCCCCCAGCAGAAGTGGTGAGTCCGGTTGGACATTTGGATTTGGCCAGTACTTTCTGCAAGATCGCTGGCATCAGCCCCCCTGATTACTGTGAAGGCAAACCATTACCGATGTCAGAGAATGAAGCCGTTCAGCAGGCGCGCGAGATAGTCCTTACGGAATGGGATTCAGAACATGGCCCTATCGACATGCATTTAAAGTCGATCTATCACCGAGATGGATTTCTTTGCACGGCCTATGAAAAGAGTCATTTGTATGACGGTACAGAGGGCGAGTTGTACGACATGAACGAAGACCCGGACCAGCTAAGAAACCTTTGGGACGACCCAGGTTATGCGGTTCATCGAACCAACCTTACCGACCGTTTGTACGCTTCCCTGCCAGAAGAAACCACGGAAAAACTGCCACGCAAAGCACCTGTATAGCATCAGGCCTGTCGCCACCAGGCGACGCCTTTGTCATCTTCTTC
>JABIVN010000504.1 GCA_018667205.1 Gammaproteobacteria bacterium
ATTGCCTCCGCCGTGTTTTTTATTATGCTGTTGCCGCTTTTTCTGAGGGAAAGACCCGGGGAGCGGCTGGTTCCTTGGTCGACCGGTGAAGCATCTGCCGAAGCGCTGGCCAGCGTGAATGAATCGTGGCGAGATATCGTTGTGCCCCTTGTACGGGCGCTTATTTTACCAATGAGTCTTTTGTTGATCTTGCTTGAAGGGTTACAACGTGCTGCTGCCGGGATATTGGTATCAATCACCCCTTCGATCACGGTGCAGCAACTCGGGTGGGCGCAAACCGAGTTTGCTAATTGGGTCGCGATTACCGGCATCATTGCGTCGGTGATTGGGGTTGTGTTTGGCGCAATGGTGGATCGCGCCGGTCTGGTCAAAGTACTCTTTATTTTTATCCTGCTCAGAATGATCGGGTTTGTCGTTCTTGCGTACACCGAGGTGTACTGGCAGAACGATCAATACTTTAAGGCCATGGTGCTGGCTGAAGGTATCATGAGCCAATTCGTCACGATGACAGTAATCGGGCTCTTTATGCGATTATGCTTGCCTCAGGTGGCCGCGACACAGTTTGCGGTCTATATGGCGTTAGCTAATCTGACGCGTTCAGTGGGCAGTGGCGCGGTGGTGCCATTAGGGAATTTAATGGACTATTCCCAAATGTTTCTAGTGATGGCTGGACTCCACTTAGTCTTTTTGTTGTTATTACCGCTGTTAAATTTTGAAAAACATAAGCGAGACAATGAAAAATTGCTCGCCAGTCTGGAAAAGGTGTAGCTATGAGTCAGAAAAGAGATGCGGCAATCGTCGGTATCCATGAATATCCAACCCGTGATGTGGAAGGCGAAGTCAGTCCGCTGCAGATCAAGGCAGAGTCAGCTGCGCGGGCGCTGGAAGATGCAGGCCTGAACTGGTCCGACGTAGATGCGATTTATGATGCGGGTGATGGTGGTGGCATGAGCGGCCTTAATATTGCCGAATATTTTGGGTTAAACCCCACTGTCATTGATACCACCGGCGTTGGTGGCAGCTCATATGAGTATCACGCTGCGCATGCCAAAAGAGACATCGCTGCAGGCAAGGCAAAGGTGGCGCTTTTGACTTACGGCTCTACCGCGCACAGTAATGCTTTTGCGATTGGTGTGGGGGCAAGAGGCGGCGCTTCCATGCACCCGGCGGAGAATATGGACAGTTTTGCGGGCCAGACCTTGGTGTCTAACTACGCTATGGTAGCGCAAAGGCATATGTATCAGTACGGTACGACCAGCGAGCAGTTGGCGGAAATTTCGATTGCAACTCGCCTGCATGCTATGCGAAACCCGGAAGCAGTGCAGGCGATGGAAGACCTTGAGTTTCTGGATATTCGTGAAACTACCATCAACGATGTTGTGAACTCAAGAATGATTGCTGACCCATTGCATTTGCTGGAATGTTGCATGATTTCCGATGGCGGTGGGGCCGTGGTGATCGCCTCTCCAGAGGTGGCCAGGGACTGCAAGAAACCACCGGTCTGGATTATTGGTACGGGTGAGGCGACTAAATATCCTGAGCCCGGGGGTGATATCACCACTAGCGCAGCGGCTCAATCAGCGCCGATTGCCTTTGGCGAAGCGGGGTTAACGGCGGCCGAAATGGATATTGCCATGATCTATGATTCATTTAGCATTACCGTTATGACCATGCTTGAGGATCTTGGTTTTTGTAAAAAAGGCGAGGGCGGTGACTGGGTTACCGGTGGGCGGCTGCGCTTTGACAGGCCTTCCGATGGTCCTGCGCTGAATACTGATGGCGGAGGTCTTTCCTCAAATCATCCAGGCATGCGCGGGATATTCCTGCTGATAGAAGCAACTAGACAACTAAGGGGCGAGTCAACCTCGCAGGTAGAAGGAGCGAAGCTGGCAGTAGCGCACGGTAATGGTGGCATGCTGGGAAGTCGTCATAGCGCTGGAACAATTATTTTAGGGGGAGACTAGATCATGTCAGAAAAGAAAAAAAACCCGACCCGGCCGCTACCCAATACCAAGGAACTTGATACCCAGGAGTTCTGGGCAGCGACTAAAAATAAGGAATTTAAATACCAGCAGTGTGACAGCTGCCACAAAGTAGTGTTTTATCCTCGGCGTCACTGTACCGGTTGCACCTCTGGGAAACTGGTGTGGAAGACCGCCTCGGGAAAGGCAAGTGTTTACACCTACAGTGTCGTGCGCCAGAGTTATCACCCGTTCTTTAGGAACATGGTTCCTTACGTAGTCGCCTGGATTGACCTGGAAGAAGGCCCAAGGATTTTGAGTAACGTGATCGGCGTGGATGACCCGCTAAATGATGTCTCAATCGGCCAGGAACTCCAACTGGAGTGGGAAGAACACGAAGATCTTTTTATCCCGCTGTTCAGGCCTGTTTAAAACGCTTGTATCTCGCTCAACCGTCATCTCGACCGCAGTGGCGAGATCTCTTCCGTAAATGCCAGCGAGCAGGAGATGTCTCCCCTTCGCTTTGCTACGGTCGAAATGACTGCTGTTGGGTTAGACGCATCCGCATGTGCTGAAAGGGTTAGGGGTGGCGATCGTCGTTGCTGCATTTCTATCAGTCGTCATCTCACCCAACCGCCATCTCGACCGAAATGGAGCGATCTCTCCCGTAAACCCTAGCGAGCATAAGATGTCTCCACTTTGCTTTGCTACGGTCGAAGTGACTGCTGCAGGGTCAAGATGACCCCACGCCACTTCAGTCGACATGAACTGTGGTTTGGGTTGTGGCTACTTTGGCAACTTTGGCAACTTGACTGTCGCAGTGCCAAATACTCGGGTTTCCCCTTTCTCATTAGCAACTGTCAGATCGATTTCAACCTTTCCGTCTTCTTCGTCAATATCGGTCACAACGCCAGTAATAGTATGTGCTTCGTCGGCAATAACCGGTGCACGAAAGACAGTATCAACAGCGAGTACCTCTGCAGCGGGAGCCCAGTTATGAATCATCGCCACCAGGTAACCTTGGCTTAGAATACCCGGTACCATGGCGCCTGCCAGGCCTTCTTTTTTGGCAGCTTCATGATCCGTAAACCGTGGACCGTCCCAGCCTACAAGCTTCGCGAATTTTGTCGTAATGGCGAGTGATGTATCGGGTACAAAAGTTGGTAGATCGACACCAAACTCCACTTCATCGAGTGTTTTAATCGCCATCAGCTTCGCTCCCTCATGACCATACGGCTATCCGAGTTAACCAGGTGGTTTCCTTCTGCGTCGTAGAACTCGATTCGAGTGACGACAAAAATCATACGGCCTGAGCGGCCCGTCTTGGTATAAATATCGTGCAAGTGTGTCTTGCCGGTCAGGGTTGAGCCGGGGCGAACGGGCTGCAGGCATTCAACGCCTTTGCCCGCGTCCATACCAATCCCGAATCTCGGAAAGTCCTTCGGTAGCATGCGACCGCCACTCAGGCTGGCAACGAAAGTCGGCGGAGCCTGAAAGTCCTCATGATTAGCATCCAGAAAACGGTCAGCAGTTTCACCGCAGAGCGTTGCGTACTGAATGGTTGTTTCCGGGTCGATCGTAAATTGTTTCTCATCAAAATCGAGATTGAGGTACTTTTCTCTAATCTCCTCGATATCAGCGTCCAAAAGTAATCCCCTAAACTGAAAAGCTTTAAAAAAAGCGTTATTTAATGTTTGAAGTTGATGGCCTTGAATTCCCCAGCCTGCAGTGCAGATACCAGATCGGCCATGTCGTTAATATCGTGGG
>JABIVN010000505.1 GCA_018667205.1 Gammaproteobacteria bacterium
AGAGTAAGTCGAATGGCTCGATTAGACGGGATCAATATCCCCGACAACAAACATGCAGTAATTTCCCTGACCTATATTTTCGGGATTGGGCGCACCACAGCTAAGCAGCTTTGCGATGTGACAGGTGTAAGCTCGACGGTAAAAGTTCAGGATTTAACAGAGGACGAGTTGGACAAACTTCGGACCGAGATAGCCAAGCTGCCAGTAGAGGGTGACCTGCGTCGAGCAGTTCAGCTGAATATTAAGCGCTTATTGGATCTTGGGTGCTATCGAGGTATTCGGCATCGTCGGGGCTTGCCTCTACGAGGCCAGCGTACCAAGACAAATGCACGAACCAGAAAAGGGCCCAAGCGTCCTATTCGCAAATAAAGCGATAAATCGGGAAATAGAATATGTCTGAAGTAGAAACAACTACGCCAGAGGAAACCGCAGCTGCTGCACCGGCGACGCCAACGCGTCGAAAAGGCAAGCGTCAGGTAGTTGACGGTTTAGCGCATATCCATGCGTCCTTTAACAACACGATCATCATGATCACTGATCGACAAGGCGGCGCGCTTTCTTGGGCGACGGCTGGTGGCTCAGGTTTCCGTGGTGCACGAAAGAGCACGCCCTTTGCCGCGCAGGTTGCAGCGGAGAGAGCGGGCACTGCAGCGCTGGAATATGGGTTGCAGAACCTGGAAGTATTTGTCAAAGGACCTGGTCCTGGTCGTGAAGCAGCCGTTAGGGCGCTGAGTGGCGCGGGTTTCAGAATCACTAACATCACTGATGTTACCCCGATTCCGCATAATGGCTGCAGACCCCCCAAGAAGCGTAGGGTTTAACCGAGGAGAGTAACAATGGCCCGATATCTCGGACCCAAATTAAAGTTATCAAGAAGAGAAGGAACCGATCTTTTCCTTAAAAGTGGTGTTCGTCCTCTGGAATCCAAATGCCGTGCGGACAGCGTTCCTGGCCAACATGGTCAGCGTCGAACAAGACTTTCCGACTACGCTGTCCAGTTGCGTGAGAAGCAAAAGGTTCGTCGTATCTACGGAGTGCTTGAAAAGCAGTTCCGCAACTACTACAAGAAGGCCGATCGTCAGAAAGGGGCAACAGGGATGAACCTGTTAAGAATCCTGGAACGTAGGCTTGACAATGTTGTGTATCGAATGGGTTTTGGTTCTACCCGTGCGGAGTCGCGCCAGCTTGTATCGCACAAGTCCATCGTGGTTAATGGGGCCGTTGTTAACATCCCGTCCTTCCAGGTAGAGGCAGGTGACGTCGTGGCGATTCGTGAAAAGTCACGTAATCAACTTCGAATTCAGGGAGCGTTAACACTGTCTGCTAACCGTAGCCCGGTACCCTGGGTAGAAGTTAATCCAGAGAAAAAGGAAGGCGTGTTTAAGGCCGCCCCGGAACGCGATGAGTTGCCCCAGGAAATTAACGAAAACCTTATCGTTGAGCTTTACTCTAAGTAAAACCGACACGTTTTGAACAGTTATTCATCTTACAGGTGAGAATATGCCACATTCTTCATTAGAGTTTTTGACACCGAAGCACATACATGTCGAACAGAAATCGTTGACCCGCGCTAGTGTTGTACTTGAGCCACTAGAACGTGGGTTCGGTCATACACTGGGAAATGCACTGCGTCGCATTTTGCTATCTTCCATGCCCGGTTGTGCGATTGTGGAAGCGGAAATCGACGGCGTGCTACACGAATACAGCACGTTGGAAGGGGTCCAAGAGGATGTCATCGAAATCCTGCTCAACCTTAAAGGCGTCGCAGTTAAATTAAACTCTAACGATGAAGCTGAAATCACGTTAGATCGAAAGGGTCCAGGCGTTGTTACCGCCGGGGATTTTGAGCTTGGACATGACATCGAGATTGCCAACCCAGAGCACGTTGTGGCTAACCTCAATGAAAACGGGCACCTGAAGCTACGCGCTCAGGTCGGAAGAGGACGTGGTTACGAGCCTGCTGACATTCGGATAGCGGACGAAGAAGAGAGCAGGGTGATTGGTTCACTGCTGTTGGATGCTTCGTACAGTCCAGTGCAAAGGGTATCTTATAAGGTTGATAGCGCTCGGGTTGAGCAGCGAACGGATTTGGACAAGTTGATCATTGATCTTGAGACCAACGGTACGATCGATCCGGAAGAAGCAATCCGAAGGGCCGCAACAATATTGCAGCAGCAGGTCGCGGTATTTGTGGACCTTGAGAGAGAAAACGAACCGGAAGCCGTGATAGAGGAAGACGAGATCGACCCAATCCTCCTTCGGCCGGTTGATGATCTGGAACTCACAGTTCGTTCAGCCAACTGCCTGAAGGCAGAGAACATTTATTACATTGGTGATCTTATCCGCAGAACGGAAGTTGAACTGCTCAAGACACCAAATCTTGGAAAGAAATCCCTGACAGAGATTAAGGATGTATTGGCTTCTCGTGGTTTGTCGCTTGGTATGCGCCTAGAGCACTGGCCGCCAACAAGTCTTCGGGGTGATGATCGAGTACTGGGTTAAATAGAGACCATATGGGGTCGATCGAAGATCGTGACCCTGGATTTAAGATCCAGTTTTAGTAGATTTTAGGGATACAAAAATGCGCCATAGAAAAAGTGGTAGACAGTTAAATAGAAACAGCTCTCATCGGAAAGCGATGTTTCGCAATATGGCTTGCTCGTTAATTGAGCACGAGGTGATTAGAACCACAGTGCCCAAGGCGAAAGAGCTCAGGCGAGTGGCAGAGCCGCTGATTACCTTAGCTAAAAGTGATTCGGTAGCCAACAGACGCCTAGCGTTCTCTCGGATGAGAAGTAAGTCAGCAGTAGGCAAGCTGTTTGCTGAAATCGGTCCTCGTTACGGTGAGCGTCCAGGTGGTTATACCAGGATCCTAAAGTGTGGCTTTAGGGCAGGCGACGCGGCGCCTATGGCGTTTGTCGAACTTGTTGATCGTCCGCTTCCGGATAACGACGATGATCTAGACGATGATGTCGAAGCGAGTAACGAAGACTAAGGCAGTTTACTGATATTGAGCGCCGGTCGTGTGTTATCGGCCTAGGGTTATACAACAAAGCCGGGCTATGCCCGGCTTTGTTGTATAAAGAACCAAAGACTTCATAAGGAATTATCACAGTGGTTAGTTCATTTAATCCTACACCCCGTACCTTAATGGGACCTGGGCCCTCGGATGTAAATCCAAGGATTCTAAGCGCGCTGGCAAGACCTACTATTGGCCACCTTGATCCGGAATTTATCCGTTTGATGGATGAGGTCAAGTCGCTGTTGCAGTTTGCCTTTCAGACAGAGAATGAGTTGACCATTCCCGTTTCAGCGCCCGGCTCAGCAGGAATGGAAACCTGCTTTGTAAACCTCATGTCGCCGGGTGACAAAGTGATCGTGTGCGTTAATGGCGTGTTCGGTAACCGGATGGTGGATAACGTTAAGCGTTTAGGTGGTGAAGCAGTTTTGGTAGAGGATCAATGGGGCACGCCCGTCTCCGCGGAAAAATTAAGGTCAACCCTCGAACAGCACGCAGATGCTGTAATTGTCGCGTTTGTGCACGCAGAAACGTCAACGGGAGTGAGGTCTGATGCTAAAGCGCTATGTGCTATCGCCCAGGAGTTTGATTGTCTGTCTATTGTTGACTGTGTCACCTCGCTAGGGGGCATTGAAGTAAAACTTGACGAATGGGGAGCCGATGCAGCCTATAGCGGTACCCAGAAGTGTCTGTCTTGTGTACCCGGTCTGTCTCCGATCAGTTTAAGCAAAGCTGCAGTCGCAAGAGTGCAGTCGCGTAAGACGCCTGTTAGCTCCTGGTTCCTGGATCTTAATCTAGTCATGGGGTATTGGGGGCAAGGACAGACTCGTGCCTATCATCATACCGCGCCAGTTAACGCGCTCTATGGTCTGCATGAGTCTCTGGTAATTTTGGAGGAAGAAGGTCTTGAGTCTTCCTGGAAACGTCATCAGCATAATCACCTCGCGCTAAGGGCGGGAGTCGAAGCGCTGGGTCTTAAGTTTATTGTCGCGGAGGACTTCAGGCTGCCGCAATTAAATACCGTGACTATCCCGGACGGGGTAGATGAAGGCGCTGTCCGTAAGCAACTGTTGAGTCTATACAACCTTGAGATAGGTGCTGGTCTGGGCGTGCTCGCCGGAAAAGTATGGCGCATTGGCCTGATGGGCTACGCGAGTAACCCAAGAAATGTACTTTTCTGTGTTAACGCGCTTGAAAGTGTCTTGTCCGGTAATAACGCGCATATCAACAGGGGCGTCGCAACGGAAGCTGTTCAGAAGGCTTATAGTCAGGTTGGCGTCTAATTAACACGTTCCCCGATTAATTCAGGGAATGCTTCAGGAACTGCCCGGTAAACGAATGTTCCATCTGGGCAACTTCCTCGGGTGTCCCCGTTGCAATGATTTCACCGCCGCCCGAACCGCCCTCGGGTCCAAGGTCAACCACCCAGTCAGCTGTTTTGATAACGTCCAGGTTGTGCTCGATCACCACGATCGTGTTTCCATGATCCCTGAGTCGGTGAATGACCTCGAGTAACTGCTCAATATCATGAAAGTGTAATCCTGTTGTTGGCTCATCAAGGATATACAAGGTTTTACCGGTGTCTCTTTTCGACAGTTCGCGTGCAAGCTTCACCCGTTGAGCTTCACCACCGGAAAGCGTCGTCGCACTCTGCCCAAGTTTGATGTAGCCAAGCCCGACGTCTAAAAGTGTCCGAAGGCGCCTTTCGATCATCGGTACCGCGCCCAGGAAGGCGTGCGCGTCCTCTACTGTTAACTCAAGCACTTCGTGAATGTTCTTTCCCTTGTAAAGGACCTCCAAGGTCTCGCGGTTATATCGTTTAGCCTTACATTCATCGCAGGTGACATAGACATCTGGCAGAAAATGCATTTCAACTTTTATCAGTCCATCACCTTGGCACGCCTCGCATCTGCCTCCTTTTACGTTGAAACTGAACCTGCCAGGCTTATAACCTCTTGACCGAGCTTCTTGCGTCGCGGCAAAGAGTTCCCTGATCGGCGTAAATATCTGTGTGTAAGTTGCTGGATTTGATCGGGGAGTACGGCCAATAGGGCTCTGGTCGATATCTACCACCTTGTCTAGTTGATTCATTCCTACTATTTCTACATAGGGAGCAACCTGAGGGTTCGTCGCGCCGTTGAGTTCTCTTGCTGCGATTGGGTACAAAGTCTGGTTAATCAGTGTGGACTTTCCCGAACCCGAGACCCCTGTGACGCAAGTCATCAGACCTATCGGAATATTCAGGTCAACATCCTTCAGGTTGTTACCCGACGCCGAACGAAGCGTTAGTACCGCTTGCGGGTTATAAATGTGACGTTCTTTGGGCACCTCTATCTTTCGCTTACCACTAAGAAACTGTCCGGTAATCGATCTTTCCTCCTTCAGGATATCGTCTAGTGTGCCGCTGGCAACGACTTCGCCACCATGAACTCCGGCCCCGGGACCGATGTCGATAACAAAATCGGCCTGGCGGATGGCCTCTTCATCATGTTCAACAATAATGACAGAATTACCCATATCTCGCAGTCGCGTCAGCGTACCGAGAAGTCTTTGATTGTCTCGCTGGTGCAGCCCTATTGAAGGTTCATCAAGGATGTACATGACG
>JABIVN010000053.1 GCA_018667205.1 Gammaproteobacteria bacterium
AATCTTGCTGGCTAGTTCTAAAGCTGACAAATAGGCAATCGATGACATAACAAGCTCTCCCGCAGATGACTCGATATTAAAGACCGGATGCGGTGTTATTGTCTAGTCAAAAGGGTTTTCGGTGTCAGCATCCCGCCGGTCATCAAGATTCAACAACAATATCCTGCTGCTGACCCTGATTAGCGTAGACGCGGCCTGAGCTTCTTCACCATTTTTTTAGTGTCATTCAAAGAAATTAAGAACCGCATCATTAATCAGTTTTCTGAGCTCTGGCCGCGAGAGCTCGCCGGACAATCCAAACCGTTTGGTTAGGTTAGAAAACTGCGGTGCATCCGAGTAGTCAAAGTGCTTGGTGCCTGACTCCAGCTGTTTGCGGGCGAGGGGGGAAGCCTTCAAATACTTGTCGAGTTTTTGGTAATTGATGGAGTCGTCCCATTCGGCCTGCCCTAGATAATAAAATGGCTTCTCTGTGCCAGCGGAAATAACTTCTGGTGGCACTGGTACCATCCAGCCATCTAAGGCTAAGGCTTTGGTTACTCGATTGTCTTTTGCTGACAGCATAAGTGCCGTCGTGCCACCGAAGGAATGTCCAAACACACCAACCGAATCAGTCCTCAGGTTGGCCCAAAGGCTACCGGCCTCGTCACGTCGCCGCTCTATTTCGTTTAGCACAAAGACAAGATCGGAAACTCGGGTGTTCAATTGTGGTAGTCGAAAGGCGAAAAAATCCTCTCCGGTACGGTTTTCTGTATCCGATGATCGATAATCCGCCTCGGACCCGTCGGCGAAAATCGTCAGGTAAGCATCATAGGCGTGGTCGACACTGATGACCGTGATGCCGTGGCTGGCCAACATCTCTGCCTGTATGGTGTTCTGGTTTTTCATACCGCTCAAGCCGTGAGAAAACAGAACGACTGGCATTTTCTGGTCTTGCATTAAAAAAGTAGCATTCAAAACAGAATTGGTTTGAACCCGCTGCATATGTGCGATCATAAATCGAGGTAGTCCCGATTGATAAGCCACCATGTCTAAACGTCTTGCCGGAAAGTCCAAGTACGGTTGGCGCGCTGCGTCACTCGTTGCCGTCGCTGGATACCAGACCTGACCCGCCAACCGGCGTTGGTCACTCGGGTCATCGGTAAAAAGCTCGTCGCGGGCCTCATCGACCCACTCAAAAAACTGAGTGCCAACGGCGTGGGGCCCCGTGGGCGATGGCAAGTCATCCAAAGGGAATACCTTCGAAATCACGGAAGAACAGCCCGACGCTAGCAACGCCAAAATAACGGCTGAGATTGACTGCAGTTTCATAGGTTTCCTGAATGTTTACGATCTGTCCTCAGTTTCGCACTTTAAAAAAGCAGGGGAAAGATGTCGGATGTCGATAACGTATCGTGAATACCTGCCTCACATCAATACTGCTAGGAATACCAAATTAACAGGATGCCGGTGCGGTGATTTATTCCCTTATGCACCGCTAGTGGGATGCTTTATAAAGGGTTAAAGATGCATCGTTTGGAAGCGTCATCATCAACCGTTCGCTGATCGGAAATAACCAAGTGGTCACTATTTCCCAATGCCCGTTATCTGGTTGAGCGTGTTGAAGTTGATTATGTGAATAGTGAACAGGAAGCTGAAGAGGTTGAACAATGGGTGCAAGATTCGAACCGGCAGGTACTCTCAGATTCCATCCAACCCGTTCTGGGCGCTGGCCTGGTCATTGGAACACCTTGGCCAAAATCCACCGCAGGGTGGATTTTGGCCAAGCGTGTTTTAGATTGAAGCGTATGAGAGGAAAACTGGCGATATCCAAAAACGAAACAGTGTCGGCAGTATTTGATGCCTCGGCAGAAAGAGGCTGGGGCACAGCTCTGACATCCATACGATGTAGGAGGCGCTTACTCGGCTCATTGACCTAAACAAGCGCCGTATTAAAGCTATCAGACGAAAGGTAGTGGGGTTAATCCTGCTTGCTTGGGTTCCTGTCTGCCTTTCTTACCCTTTCTTACCCGTTTTTTCCCTGTGCTTGCCACGGTTACTACCTGTAAGGTGTTGGCGGCTAAGGCCTTGTTAACGTATTAAAAATTTCATCCAGTCGTCATAGGTCTCCGTTTTCACCTCTTGCCAGTCCATGACCGGTGGGTTAAATAACGCCGTGGAAGACGCTTCAACGATCATGTCAAGACTAGTGACCAGAACCAGCCTGGCGCTTTGGCTGCAAGCGCCAATAAAGGCCTCGGTCTCTGATGCTTTTCGGGTCAAGTCACAGTAGTCACGGTTGATATTGGCAAGGTAGGTATTCCTTGTTTTTGGGGCGACAAGCCGGATGGCGTAGATTCGCTCTGCCAGACCATTGCCGCGCCAGCTAACCAGATGGAGGAGTGCCGGGGCGGCACATTCCTCGCATTTTACCAGTGCCAGAGTCGGCCCCAGCCAGTCATCCAATATGGTATCCAGCGCGAGTTTTCTGCCTCGTTGCATCCAGCTATGTTGGCAATCGGTCATCAGTACGAGCTTAGCACTAACCCCGTGGTTAGATGTATCTACAAGCGCAGTGTCACTGCGGTATAGTGGCAAATAGAGCCAAAGTTTGGCTTTGCAGTGCGGGCGTGCCAAAGCGCGTCTGCGAGCAAATTGCTTGTCAAAAAAAGGAGTGATCATGAAAATCGGATGCCAGATGGCGTTTAACGAATACACCAGCCCATCGTACATTATTGAGGCTGCCCAGCATGTGGAAGAGGTTGGGTTTTATGGTTTCTGGGTGCCAGAACATGTGATGTTTTTTCCTGAATATGAATCACGTTACCCGTATACAGAAGATGGCAGAATCGCCGGTGAACCTCGAAGTCTGCTCGATCCGTTCAGTGCGCTGACTTTCGTGGCAGCACACACGTCCAAGATAAAGTTGGCTACCGGCATCTGCCTGGTTCCCCAGAGGAACCCTGTGTACACGGCGAAGGTCTGCGCAGATCTGGATTACTTGTCCGGCGGGCGATTTGAACTTGGTGTTGGTATTGGTTGGCTTAAAGAAGAATTCGATGCCTTGGGTGTACCGTGGGAAGACAGGGCTGGTCGAACGCTCGAGTGCCTTGCTGTTATGAAGACACTTTGGTGTGACGAAGTCTCTAGTTTTGAGGGTAAATACTATTCCGTACAAGCGTCGTACCAGAACCCTAAGCCGATTCAGAAGCCTCATCCGCCTATTATCTTCGGGGGCGAAAGTGATCCTGCACTTCGGCGGGTAGCTCAGGTCGGTCAAGGCTGGTACGGCTTCAACCTAACGCCGGATTCGCTTGAAGAGAGATTGGCGTACCTGAACGATCAATTAGAGGAAAATGGCCGATCAATGTCGGAAATTAAGCTTTATGTCAGTCCTCATGCCAGCGTCAGATCGCTTGAGGATATGCGCAGGTTTGAAGCGCTGGGCGTTGAACAGATGATCTTGCCAGTGATGGCGGCCAAAATAGAGACGCTCAAAGAACGCGCCCAAAAGGCTATGGCCCGCGTCTACGGCTAACTTCTAAGTTTTTGAGGGAGATATTTGTTAAAGGGGACGAAGGAATTTAGAGGGGACGGAAGGTTTTAACTCTCTGCGACTCCTCTAAATTATGCTGTCCGTTAGGCTAATTCCTTGAATTAGAAGGGCCTTCAGGTTTACCCTTGACACCTTTGTAATTTATCACTGAGGTAAAGAATGTCTGAAAAACCGAAGGACAAGAGGCCATTGCCAGTTGTATCCTGGCTGAAAGGCGCTGGCACAAATGACCCGTATCTGGAGGGTCAAAAGTGCGAATGTGGTGCAATTTTTCTTGGCGAAAGAAGCAACTGTTCAAGTTGTGGTGCCCGTGATCAGTTAACACCGACGCGGTTATCTAATAAAGGCAAATTGTATGTCTACAGCATTGTGCATCGAAGCTTTCCAGGGATTGAAGTACCTTACATATCCGCGATTGTCGATCTTGAAGGTGGCGGCACAGTGAAGGGTAATTTGATCAATGTTGAACCGGATCCGGCTAATATTGAGTTCGACATGCCTGTTGATGTCGTGTTCGATGATGCCCTTGGGCGAAAGGATAAAGACGGCAACAGCTATATTAGTTATTTTTTTCAACCAGCAGCTTGAGCGCAACAGTTAATCAAGGAGAGACTTATGAGTGATGTATATGTAATGGGTATCGACATGATCAAGTTTGGTCGGTTTCCCGATAGGACCGTTCCACAGTTAGGTGCGACCGCTGCACTAATGGCACTGGACGACGCTGGATTAACCATCCAGGATATGCAGGCGTTGTATTGCGGTAATTTGGGGCAGGCGAGTGCAATGGTAGGGCAGCGAATCCTGCAGGAAATTGGCCAGACTGGTATTGGTGTTGTGAACTGCGCAAATGCTTGTGCAACCGGTGCGACAGCATTCCGTGAAGCATGGATGTCAATTAAAGCGGGCGTCAATGATGTTGTTCTGGCCGTCGGCGTTGAGCAAATGGGTAAAGGGTTACTCGGCGGTGGTGGTGGTAGTACGGGGATCTCGAAGGAAGGTTTGCTTGGTTCCGGTACTATGCCAGCGGTTTTCGCTGAGGCCGGTATGGAGCATTCGCGCCACTATGGCACGACCTTTGAACAATTCGCCAAAGTGTCGGTGAAAAACCATCATCATTCGACTTTAAATCCGAAAGCGATGTATCAGATAGAAACGCCCCTTGAAACCGTTATGAATGCGGAGATGATTTCATACCCAAACACGAAACTGATGTGCTCGGTTAATGTGGATGGTGCTGCAGCCGCAGTGCTGGTGTCTGAAAAGAAAGCTAGAGAGTTGGGTTTGTCTCGTGCCGTCAGGGTTAAGGCTTCCATTCTGACCAGCGACCCATATTCCGATCGTGACCTGGTCATGCCTGATGTCAATGCAGTGACCCGACGTGCAGCAAAGGAAGCCTATGAAATGGCCGGTATTGGTCCGGATGACATTAGCCTGGTTGAGCTACACGACTGCTTTGCGACTGCTGAGATTCTTC
>JABIVN010000506.1 GCA_018667205.1 Gammaproteobacteria bacterium
GGTTGAGGTAATCGGTTGAGGTAATCGGTTGAGGTAATCGGTTGAGGTAATCGGTTGAGATAATCGGTTGAGATAATCGGTTGCTATACAACGAACCCCATTTCGCGAACAAATTCCAGGTCTTCCTGCGCAAACAGGGCTCTATCCACTTTTTGATGACGCCCTAAGCTTTTCGGCACCTTGATCTTTGCCAACAGCTGCTCTTTGATCGGCGCTGCCACGTCAATTTCAAGGAAAAGTGCCAGCTTATGCAACCCGTCCCCCGGGTCTTCGCAGAATTTGTCAAAATCGAGTAGCAATAGGCGTTCTGGCATGTCTTTTTTTATCGCTAAAAGTCGCCGGTGCGTTGCACACCAGTAACGGAGCGAGTCACCGGGAGCAACCACCACCTTGCGACCAAGTAGCCCTTCACCCCAAAGTTTCAATTGGTTCTGGTTGACACTGAGCGCCATATCAACCCCATGGCGCATCACATGAACATACTTTAATGACGGAATGCTGTTGTTTAACTCACGCAAAAAAATGTGCGTGTTAGGTTCCTTCCAGCCCCATCTGGCGACATCCCCGCGAGGCTTCTTTCGTTGACCCTGCAGACTAAAAATCATCGCCAATCGCTGCTCACGCCAAGCCGAATTATGCTCACCGGTCACTTCCGCAACACAGGTTTTCAACAGACCCATCTCGGCTTCACCAACTTCCTGGCGGCCGGTCATCAAGCCCAGAAACATTGCTAAAAGGCCATCAATTTCAGGCCGATGAGATTCTGGCGGCCATAACGATCGACGCTTAAAGAGCAGCGTAAATAATAAATTGTCGAGGGCCGGGTTTAGGTCGTCACCCACGTAATATCCAAGATCCTGCAGGATCTCGACGACCACACGAGTGCCACTACCGCCTATACCACCAATTGCAACGGGAGGGGTCTGCATTCAGGCGCACTAAAGTAAGAGATAATATAGCCTACCAGCTTCTCCAGACTCGACCAAACTCACTTAAGGATAGCGGCCTTTTGTGCTAAGCCGTTATAATCACTGGCCTACCAATACAGGCCATCGACTTTTGAACGCGCAAACCAACAGAAAAGGCATCATCCTAGCTGGCGGGTCCGGCACCAGGCTTCACCCCCTGACGATGTCCATCAGCAAACAACTATTGCCGGTCTTTGACAAGCCAATGATTTATTACCCGCTGTCGATGCTAATGCTGTCAGGCATCACAGACATCCTGGTGATTAGCACACCACGCGACCTGCCCGCCTTCAAAAACCTTCTGGGGGACGGCAGTCAGTGGGGCATCAATCTTCAGTACGCGGAACAACCCTCGCCAGATGGCCTGGCTCAATCCTTTATTATCGGTGAAGAATTTATTGGCTCATCTAATGTCACCCTGATCTTAGGTGACAATATTTTTTATGCCCAGGGCATGAGCAGTTTACTGGCCGAAGTCTCGGCCCAACAGACCGGCGCCACTGTTTTTGGTTATTACGTCAGCAACCCCCAGGATTATGGTGTTGTTTCGTTTGACAAGCATGGCAAGGCAGCTTCTATAGAAGAAAAGCCCACCGACCCAAAATCCCACTACGCGGTCACCGGGCTATATTACTACGACAACGATGTTGTCGAGATCGCGAAAAAACTAAAGCCAAGCCCCAGGGGCGAGTTGGAAATCACAGACCTGAACATGGTGTATCTGGAACGCGGCGACCTGGACGTACAAGTTTTTTCCCGCGGTACTGCATGGCTTGATACCGGGCAACATTCCCACCTGTTGGACGCGGCTAATTTTGTCCGTATTGTCGAAGAACGGCAGGGGCTGAAAATAGCCTGTCCTGAAGAGATCGCCTATAAGATGGGATTTATTACGGCCGATGAACTGAGGCGACTGGGCGAGGCACTGGTGAAGAGTGGTTATGGCGAGTACTTACTTCAGCTTCTTGATTCGTCTAACTCGCCCGGGTCCAAATTGCCATGAATGAACTGGATCTGGAAATTGATGGCATCAAGGTCTTCACCCCCCGGGTATTCGATGACGAGCGCGGTTACCTGTTTGAATCCTTTCGATCGGCGTGGCTGCCGGGCTTCACGTTTGTTCAGGATAACCACAGCCGCTCTACAAAAGGCGCGTTGCGGGGCCTGCATTACCAGCATGAACACCCACAGGGGAAACTCGTTAGGGTGGTCAGCGGAGCAGTTTATGACGTCGCCGTTGACATCCGAGCGTCATCACCGACGTTCGGTCAATACGTTGGGCGCACGCTGAGTGAACAGAATAAAGAGTTGTTATGGATTCCCCCTGGATTTGCCCACGGGTTTCTGGTGCTGTCCGATGAAGCTGACTTTGTCTACAAATGCACTGACTACTACACCCCTGGCGATGAGTACGCCATCCGCTGGGACGACCCAGTTCTTGCCATTGAATGGCCGTTGGATTCGGTCACTCCGAATCTATCCGAAAAAGACGCCAATGCGTCATTTCTGAAAAACGCGAAGCTGTTCCCGTAAGCGTATACTGCGTTAGAAACCTAAAGGTAATTTAATATGAAGTTTATCGTGACCGGCGGCGCCGGATTTATTGGCTCGGCCATGATCCGGTTTCTGATCGATAAGACAGACCACAGCGTGCTTAACATTGACAAGCTGACCTACGCGGGGAACCTGGAATCTTTAACGCCTATGTCCGAGAACCCAAGGTATCAGTTCGCTAATGCGGATATCTGCGACGCCGATAAGATGACCGAACTGGTCGCAGACTTCCAGCCTGACAAGATCATGCATCTAGCTGCAGAGTCCCACGTGGATCGATCAGTGGACGCGCCCGGCGAGTTTGTTCAGACCAACATCATTGGTACGTTTAATGTACTCAACGCCGCCCGCAGCTATTTTGAATCAAGCGGCAATAAAAACTTCATGTTTCACCATATCTCCACCGACGAAGTATTCGGTAGCCTGGGTGATAGTGGCTTTTTTACGGAAGAAACCTCATACGACCCGCGGTCCCCCTACTCAGCCAGCAAGGCGTCATCGGATCACCTTGTCCGAGCCTGGGGCGCTACCTACGGATTGCCTGTGGTCGTCACCAATTGCTCAAACAATTACGGCCACTACCAGTTTCCCGAAAAGCTCATCCCACTGATTATCATGAACGCTTTCAATCAAAAGCCACTGCCCATTTATGGCGATGGCAGCAATGTTAGAGACTGGCTGCACGTGGATGATCACGCCCGCGCACTGTACCTTGTTGCAACTGAAGGCAAACCAGGCGAAACCTACAACATCGGTGGCAAGAACGAGAAAACCAATCTTGAAGTTGTGGATACAATTTGCAGCTTACTTGACGGCTTTAACCCGCCCGTCGGTGACTTCCGGTATAAAGACCTGATTACCCATGTCCAGGATAGACCCGGGCACGATTTTCGTTACGCGATAGATACCAGCAAGATAGAGCGCGAACTGGGCTGGAAACCGCAAGA
>JABIVN010000507.1 GCA_018667205.1 Gammaproteobacteria bacterium
AAACCGATCCGGATGTTCACCCCAAGGGAAATTCCCAGAATCAATAATGGCACCCCCAAGAGAGTTACCGTGACCACCCATATACTTAGTAAGGGAATGTACAACAATATCTGCGCCATAGCTGATCGGTTTGATCAGCATTGGCGTGGCCACGGTGTTATCCACAATTAAAGGAACACCATGCTCGTGGGCAACGGTCGCTAAAGCCTCAATATCAATGATATTCCCCGCCGGGTTACCAATAGATTCACAGAACACCGCCCGCGTATTGTGATCGATCAGGCTGCCGATGGCCTCGGCTGAATCATTCTCAGCAAAGCGCACTTCGACCCCCTGGTTTGGTAGCATATGTGCGAACAGCGTGTAGGTTCCGCCGTAAAGCTGCGGCGTTGCAACAATATTGGTACCCATCGAAGTAATGTTCTGGATCGCATAAGTAATAGCAGCGCTACCGGCACTAACCACCAACGCGCCAACACCCCCCTCCAAGTCGGCAACTCGTTGCTCCAGCACATCGTTAGTCGGGTTCATGATCCGCGTATAGATATTGCCCGGAACGGTCAGGTTAAACAGGTCCGCACCGTGCTGCGCACTGTCAAATTCGTAGGCCACTGTCTGATAAATCGGGGTAGCCACCGCGTGTGTGGTGGGATCTGTAACGTATCCGGAATGGATCAATTTGGTCTCGTCTCTCATAACAGTGCCGCGTCTCTAGAATTTGGAATGCAGTATAAACTGACTTCGTTTTCTTTGGCCACTGGTGAACGGCGCACTTGCAGCACGGCGCGTTGATGCACGGAACAGCGTTTCTTTCCAAACGCCAGAAACACTTATTTGGCTAAGTTAGCCGGCATATAAGTCACCAGCGTGTGGCGTTTTTCGGCGCGAATGGTATCGTGAGCCATCCTATTGCAGGCACCAAACACCATGTTGATCAATCTTTCGGACCGCCATCATGCCTTCGCGGGCAGCTTTAACTTTCGGGACATTGGTGGCTATCCGTCAACCATTGGTAAAACAGTTCGCTGGGGCCGGTATTATCGCGCCGGTCGACAGGACCGGATGACTGAAGCCGATCTCGTCGCGCTAAGGACACTCAACATTCGCACCCAAATCGACCTGCGTAAACCTGAAGAAATTCTCGACCAGGGAAAAGGGCCGCTTTTAGAAATGGGCGCTGCACACCACAACATTCCAGTGATACCGGACGGCGGCACCGACACGCTAAGTCGCCTTGTTGGCGACACTGGCATCTCCGGAAAAAGATATCTTGGCTATCTCGAATTTGGCCCTGACGCCTGGATCAAATTGTTTGAGCTCTTTGCAGATGCATCAACCGGCCCCCTGGTACTTCACTGTACTGCTGGTAAAGACCGAACCGGCGTATCAACGGCATTCCTGCTGTCCGTACTCGGCGTCGAACGGAAATGGATCGAGGCGGACTACCAACTCACTAATCGCGATGTTGAAAGACAAGTTAACTTCATAGAGCAGCATATTGGTTTACCGGAAGGCATGAGCCGCGACGACATGATGAATGCCGCGGGAGTCCCCTTAGATGCTATCGGTGATTTTCTGGACGGCGTCGAAGAACGTTGGGGCGGCCCTGTTGAGTATCTTCGGAGTATCGGGATCAATGACGAGGCCTTCGACAGCATCAGGGCAAACTATTTGGAATAACTCTTTAGGATGCACCTCGGCGCAAAGCTCGTCATGGCGCAGCCCGGCAACGGAGGAAAGTTCATCCTTATAAAGCCGTTTGGCGGCGCCTAAGCTCAGCCCGTTGATCACTTGGATCTTTACCGGTGCTATCGCTATGGGGTGCTATCGCTAAGGGCTACTGTCCAAGTGAGCCTCGTTGCGGCGACGAAAGTCGGTGTGCTGAATTCTCCTCATATAGTAAAGTCATTCTACCTTTCTGAAGAAGACTACTATGGCTGACCGCAATCCAGAAGCACTGCAAGCCTTCGCGGGCAAAGTATCAAACAGCGTCACAGGAGGACTGAACTGTGCGCTGACCATGATTGGCGATCAGCTGGGCCTGTATCGGTCGTTAGCAGAAAAAGGCCCTATGCGAAGTGGGGGGCTGGCCGAGGAGACTCACCTTTCAGAGCGTTGGGTCCGGGAATGGTTATACCAACAAGCCTGCATTGGCCAGATAGAATATGTCGAGGCAGAAGATAGCTTCTACCTTAGCGAGGAAGGCAAAGCCGTCCTTGCGCAAGAAGATCACCCCGCATACATGGGCGGTATGATTCAATCTGTCGTTGCCATGTTCGATACGGTGGAACACCTACCTGAGTGTTTTCGTTCCGGCCTGGGCCAAAGTTTTGATGCCAAGGGAGAAGGTTGCGCCTGCGGTATCGAAAGAATGAGCCGAAAGTTTCAGACAGACTACCTGGTTCCAGCACTGCTGCCCCGCCTTGACGGCATCACTGAACGTCTCACTGCGGGCGCGAGTGTTGCCGACGTCGGCTGCGGCGGAGCAACCTCCACCATTGCCATGGCTAAAGCCTTCCCGGCAAGCAAGTTCGTCGGCTACGACATTTCATTGCACGCCCTTGCAAGAGCCCAGGCTAACATTACCGCAGCTGGTGTCACTAACATCAAACTGCACAACCCCGACTTTGATCCTCTTCCCGAGGACGGCTCCATAGATTTCATTACGACCTTTGATGTCGTACACGATTCTACGCATCCGGCTCAACTCATTGCCGCAATCAAGGATTCACTTAAACCCGACGGCGCTTGGCTCTGCGCTGATGTCAAGGGACTACCCACGTTCGCAGAAAACCGACGAGATAACCCGATGGCGACGTTGGCTTATTCGTTTTCCGTTCTGGTCTGCATGTCTGCGGGGCTTTCAACACCTGACGGGGCTGGACTCGGTACGTTAGGGTTTCATGAAGAAAAAGCCCGCGAAATGACCGCGGCGGCAGGCCTGTCGAGTTTTAATGTCATCCCGTTTGACGGAGATGTCTTCAACGCTTTTTATGACATCAGACATTAAGTCAACCCGGCCCTCAGGGCTATAGGAGAAACCTTGAAGCAGTCTTTGACAGCACTTTTTGCAGAGCGCCCCAAAAATGTTTTTATCCTTCGTAAAACACAAGGGACCTAAATGCCTGAGCAAAGCACGAGCACCAATCCAGTCCTAAACAGCCCCAACAAATTGAAGCTGGGCGTGTTTGGTGTCAATGTTTCCGGTGGCTGCTCGATGACATCAGTTCCCTCGACGATTAAAGCGGAATGGGATGAGTCCGTTAATATTGCCCAGGCCGCTGACCGTGCAGGCATAGAAGCCATGATCCCTGTTGCCAGGTGGCGCGGCATGGGTGGTGAAATAAACTTTAACCATCGCAATTTTGACCCTTTTACGTGGGCTGCAGGGTTAGCTGCTGTCACCGAACGCATCGGCATTTTTTCCACCTTTCACATACCTACAGTCCACCCTGTACGCGCGGCTAAAGAAGTCGCCACCATTGATCATATCTCTGGCGGCAGGTTTTGCCTGAACGTTGTCGCCGGTTGGAATGAGAAAGAAATTGCCATGTTTGGTACACCGCAACTCGAACATGACGAACGATACGATGTGGCTGAAGACTGGATAACACTCTGTAAGGAATTGTGGACAAGGGAAGGTGAATTTGATTATGACGGGCCTTATTTTAAGTCGCCAGGAGCCTACTCAGAACCCAAACCAGTACAACGTCCCGGTCCTGTCCTCATGAGCGCGGGTAACAGCTCTCGTGGACAGCATTTCGCGGCCAAACATGCGGACCTGAACTTTGTTGTCGCACAGACGATAGAATCCGCTGGCGAGATCGCGGCTGAGGTCAAGCGTATTGCCCGTGAAGATTACCACCGTGACATACAGGTGTTCGGCCAGGCCTATATTGTTTGTCGTGAAACCGAAACAGAAGCCCGCGCTTTTCATCATCATTACGTTAATGAAAAAGGAGACTGGGAAGGCGTTCGCAATCTGCTTGATGTGCTGATCCCAAATTCAGAAAGCGCGCTTGGGGATGGCTGGGAAGCAATGGCCGCCAACCTGATTGCCGGCTATGGCGCTCTGCCTTTAATCGGAACCGCGGACCAGGTCGTCGAAGGCATGCAGGCTTTCTCAGATGCAGGTATTGATGGCATTACACTCAGTTGGGTTGATTACGCCAGTGGACTTGCACACTTTGAAAAAGAGTTGCTGCCACGAATGATCGAGGCCGGCCTAAGAGAGCGGTGACATTCATCCCACCCTCTGCGCGATGCCTGCGAGTTTCTGCAGGATCTCAGGTGTATGTGGCGGCGGCAGATAGAACAGCATCAGGTCTAGACCACCTTCTTTAAATTTGAAGCAGTTTTCTTCCAGTTCGTCCAGACTCTGAGGCGTAGCGGCCTGATGAACCGATGTCATGATTTCCCCTGGGTCGCGATCAATCTCTCGACAGATTCCATCAAGCACAGCCCTCTTAGCGACCCACCCCTCAAAATCAAACGCGGCATAGTTCCAGTGTTGTGCCCACCGGGCAACGTTCGGCAGAGTTCGCTTCTCCCCATTCCCGCCGATACAAATTGGCGGATGTGGCTTCTGCACCGGCGGCGGGTTGTTGCGCGCGTCAGTAAGGTTAAAGTATTTACCGGAAAAATTAGTCACTTCATTGGTCAGCATCGAATGAAGAACCTCACAGCCTTCATCAAACCGATCAAATCGCTCGGTGAGAGTTCCGAGCTTGATGCCATAGGCATCACACTCCTCTTCGTTCCACCCAGCCCCGATACCAAGCTCAAGGCGACCGTCACTAATAATGTCAACGCTGGAAATCATATTTGCCAGTAGCGCCGGATGACGATACACCATACCCGTCACCATGCACCCAAGGCGAATTCGCGACGTCGCCTGAGCAAGTGCCGTTAGCGTCGTCCATGCCTCCAGGCAGGGACCGCTCGTGTCAGGAACATTGATAGGATAAAAATGATCAAAGTTCCACGCAGAATGGAACACGTCCATTTTGTCAGCCTCTTGCCACACGGCAAGCATGTCTTTCCAGGTCGTCAGTTGCGTTGAGGTTTTGATCGCGTATTGCATCGGCTCAGAACCATTC
>JABIVN010000508.1 GCA_018667205.1 Gammaproteobacteria bacterium
CGGGGTAGCGAACTTTTCATCTTTGAGCATTTGCTCGAGGCCAAGTTCGGTGAACAATTTTTCAACCTGTGGTTGCCGGAGTGCCGTTATCTGAATGTGTCCGTCCATGGTGGGGAACACATTGGCTGTAGGTTGTCCGGTGGGTGAAGCATTTCCCCGAAGGCCGATAAGGGTGCCCTGGTTAAGATAGTTGCTGAACTGGGCTGCTTGCATGATGATCGCGGTATCTAGCATGGCGACATCGATGTGCTGGCCCTCGCCGGTAGTCGCTTTGCGGTAGAGGGCTGCTGAAATAGCAAAAGCCGAATTAAGCGCAGTGGACATATCTACTGGCATGTAGCCGGTTCGGGTTGGGCCCGTCTCCGGGTGTCCGTTCTGGGACATCATGCCACTGGATGCCTGAATCGCGCCGTCATAAGCGGCTTCTCCTGCTTTTGGTCCGCTCTGGCCATAGCCAGTGATAGAGCAGTAAATAAGGTCGGGTTTCAGTTTCCTGAGCGTCTCATAGTCAAGCCCCCGGCGATGCATAGTGCCCGCTTTAAAGTTCTCAACGATCACGTCAACGGTGGGCAGGAGTTTCTTTATAATATCAGTCGAGGTTTTGTCTTTCAGGTTCAGCGTAAGGCTCCGCTTGTTAAGATTCATCCCCATGAACGATGGTGACATCTTTAGGTCTTCACCTTCGTTCATCAGCCCGCGAGTCTGATCGCCAGTAATAGGTTGTTCTACCTTAATCACATCTGCGCCAAGTAACGCTAGCTGCATGACGGCGAAAGGCCCCGCAAGTACCTGCGTAAAATCAAGAATCCTGATGCCATCAAATGCCGCTGTCATAAACGACTAACCTTTTAAATGTTCTTTAGAAATTAGCGTATCCACCATCAATTAAAAAGGTTTCGGACGTGTGATAGCTGCTCGCGCTACTCATGATGTAAACGGCTATGCCTGCGAAATCTTCGGGCTGACCCCAGCGGCGCATTGGAATGCGAGGCATAACGTTGCTCACAAACTTATCCGAGCTGAAGGTCTGCTCCGTCATGTAAGTTTCGATCCATCCGGGAAGGATCGTGTGAGCGGTGACATTGTGCCGAGCGTATTCCACAGCCAGTGCCTTGTTCATCGCGATGAGCCCTCCCTTGGTTGCCGCATAGTGCTCACCGCGTGCCTGCCCGGATACCGCCGCAAGGCTTGCGGTTGAGATAAGTCGGCCAAACGGGTCACCAGCTTGGGACCGCACGCGCATATGCTCTGCGGCGCACCGAAATGTATGGAACACCCCGTCAAGGTTAACCTCCATGATGCGAGTCCATTCTGCCTTTTCCATCTGGTCGAACTGTGTTGGTCGGCCACTGATACCAGCATTCGCGAAACATCCATCCACCCGCCCGTGGGTTTCCAATGTCTGTTTGAAGCAGGCTTCCACTGCCTGCTGGTCTGCGACATTGCATTTCAGTGCAGAGACTCTTGGGCCATATTGCTGCAGTGTTTCGAGTGCTTTAGCATTTTTGTCAGCGTTGGTACCCCAGATGCTGACTTCACAACCCTGGGACGCCAGGCCCTCTGCCATGCCAAGGCCGATGCCACCATTACCACCGGTGATTAGTGCAACCCGGCCGGAGAGATCAAACAGTTTACTTATCATTTTTTTGCTGCTTCCCAGTACTTGTCTTTGAGGAGTCGTTTGTAGAGCTTGCCTGTTGGATGTCGTGGCAGCTCTGCTGTGAAATCGATGGACCGAGGACATTTGATATGCGAGATCTTTTCCCTGGCGTAATTCATCAGCTCGGCTTCTAGTGCTGGTCCTGCTGATTCAAAATCAACGGGTTGTACAACGGCTTTCACTTCTTCCCCGAACTCTTCATTAGGGACACCGAAAACCGCAACGTCCATGACTGCCGGATGGGTAATCAACGCGTTTTCTGCCTCTTGTGGGTAGATGTTAACCCCGCCCGAGATGATCATGAAAGACTTTCGATCGGTAAGGTATAGGTAACCTTCTTCATCCAGGTGCCCGATGTCCCCTAGGGTCGACCAACCATTGGGTGTTCGACTGGCCTTAGTTTTTTCTGCGTCGTGGAGATACTCGAACTGACCACCACCCTCAAAATACACCCCGCCGGCTTCCCCGGTTGGCAATGCCATACCTTCGTCATTGAGAATGTGCACTTTGCACTCACCGGCTGCTTTGCCGACTGAGCCCCTGTGACCCAGCCATTGTTCCGAGGTGATGGTTGTTGAGCCGTTACCTTCGGTGCCGGCATAGTACTCGTAAATAATCGGTCCCCACCAGGCTATCATTTGCTCTTTGACGCTAATAGGACATGGTGCGGCGGCATGAATGGCCACTTGATGGCTGCTAAGGTCGTGCCTTTGTCGATCCCCTTCGGGTAACTTCAGTAGGCGAACAAACATGGTGGGTACCCATTGGCTGTGAGTGACCCCGTATTGCGCAATAAGCTCAAGCGCGCGTTCTGATTCGTAATTTTCCATCACAATACAGGTTCCACCGTACCGTAGAACGGTCATTGTGAACCCTAAAGGTGCGGCGTGGTAAAGCGGTGCCGGTGACAAATAAATGGAGTCTTGATCGAACCCATAGCGAATTCTGCGGGTCTCGAAAACGGGGTCTGGTTCAGCCCAGGGAATATCAACCATGGGTTTTTTGACGCCTTTAGGCATTCCGGTCGTACCCGAGGAATAAAGCAGGCTTTGACCATAAGAC
>JABIVN010000509.1 GCA_018667205.1 Gammaproteobacteria bacterium
CCATCGACATCTGCAATTTCGATAATCGATATATCAAAAGTACCACCACCAAGGTCGTACACAGCGATAGTTGAATCGCCAACTGCCTTATCCATGCCATAGGCTAGCGCGGCAGCCGTGGGCTCATTGATAATTCGTTTGACTTCCAGGCCCGCAATTTTACCGGCATCTTTGGTGGCCTGACGCTGCGAATCATTGAAATAAGCGGGAACAGTAATGACAGCTTCTGTTACCGATTCACCAAGATAATCTTCGGCCGTTTTCTTCATCTTACCCAGCACCTGGGCGGAAATCTGTGGTGGCGCCATTTTCTGGCCTTTCACCTCGACCCACGCATCACCGTTTTCCGCTTTCACAATCTTGTATGGCACCATCTTGATATCACGCTGAACAACGTCGTCTTCAAATTGTCGACCAATAAGCCGTTTTACGGCGAACAGCGTGTTTTCCGGGTTGGTAACTGCCTGCCGTTTCGCAGACTGCCCGACCAACACTTCGTCGTCATTACTGTAGCCAACAACGGACGGTGTCGTTCGATCACCTTCCGAGTTTTCAATAATCCTCGGTTCCTTACCCTCCAGGACTGCAACACAAGAGTTGGTTGTTCCCAGGTCAATACCAATGATCTTACCCATTTCGTTTCTCCATTCTCACCACAACGTTTAGTGGTGTAGTCAGTTAATTAGTAGCCGCTATATTGTTACGTTGCTATATCGTTACATTGTTCTGTAATTCAAGGTCCGGCCCGACGAACTTATTCTTTTGTTTCTGGCGTCGAGTCTGATTCGGGTGCTGGTTCTGCCTCCAGGACAGGCTCTACGGCGGGTTGTTCTGCCGGCGCCTTGGTCACCATGACCATGGCAGGCCGCACGAGTCGGCCATTCAACTTGCAGCCCTTTTGGACGACTGCGAGCACAGAGTTCGGTTCCATATCAGCATTCTCAACCATAGACATCGCCTGGTGCTCATTAGGATCAAATGGCTCACCTACCGGGTCGATAATCTGCACCCCTTCCTTCGTCAGCGTATCCACCATCAGTTTGTGGCAAAGTCGCACGCCTTGCGCAATCGCATCCTCGCTGTCACCCGTTGACTCGATCGCTTTTTCCAGGCTGTCGACCACGGGAAGCATGCTTTGAACAAACTTTTCGACGCCATACTTATGGGCATTCTCTACTTCCCTTGCCGTACGCCTTTGCAAATTCTGCATTTCAGCTTCAGCACGAAGCGCCACATCCTTAAATTTCTCAACTTCTAACAACGCATTCGCCAAGGCCTCGTCGCCCAGGATCTCGAACTCATTGCCAGGTTCTTCTAAGTTAAGGGAACCATCCCCATCATCAGCTGCTACTTTTTCCAACACATCATGTTCCAAGACATCCTGTTGCAAGATATCGTCTTTCAACACATCCTGTTCTAACACATTGTTTTCAATGCTTTCTTCTTCAGGTTTAAGCGTTTGCTTCGCCTCATCTTCGGGCAATGGCATATAAAACTCCCGGGGTAACGGTTCACAGAAATTATCGTACAAGCTATATGGGGATTAGAGTCCTGCCATTCAAGGGGACTAAAGAAAAGCTAAGGAGAAATTATCGACGATTTGTCTCTAACGCAGCGCTAAGGAGCCTTGCTGTGGCATCAACAATAGGGATTACACGGTCGTAGGCCATTCTAGTAGGCCCAATAACGCCCAACACACCGACAAGATCACCATCAACATGATAGGGCGACGTCACCACGGAGCATTCGTCAAGGACGCTGTAACCGGACTCATTGCCGATGAAGAGCTGCACTCCTTCTGAATCCATACAACGATCTAGTAGGTGAAGAATGTCACCTTTCATCGAAATTGCTTGGAACAGCTGGCGAATATCATCGAGAGCTTGATCGGTTGCGAGCAGATTCTCCTGCCCTTTGACCACAAAATCACTCACTTCCTCTCGATCAAAAGCCTGATCGGCCACTTCGAGCGTGGTCTGCATCAGCGAATTCATGTTTTCGCGATCCGAACGCATCGAAGTCACCAGTCGCTCATGAACATTACCGAGCACCTCACCCATAAAATGCTGGTTGATGAAGTTAGACGCCTCTTTGAGCTGGATCTCTGAATAGTTTTGTTTCGTATAGATCACTCTGTTCTGGACCTCGTGATCATCAAGCACCAGGATAACCAGC
>JABIVN010000510.1 GCA_018667205.1 Gammaproteobacteria bacterium
CATCGTTAGCTTGGCCCTCTGATGCTAGGTGACATAACTCCCTCCTTCTCCTGCAATCAGTGATTGGATGAATAATGTTTGTCAATGGGTTAAAGTCCAAACCGCAGAAGTGCAAAAAAATAAAAAAATTCACAGGGGATAAATTTATGCGATTAAAGTTGTGTTCTATAGTGGCGTTTCTAATAGGAACGGTTACTTTCCCATTCACGGCGTATGGGGAGGAATCAAAGGCGATGCTCGAGGAAGTCATCGTCACTGCTCGAAAGGTTGAGGAATCGGCGCAGTCCGTTCCTGTTGCGATTACTGCAATCACCACAGAGTTGCAAAGATCAAGCGTGCGTAACCTGACCGATTTAAACGGGTATTCGCCGAATGTCATTATTTCACGCGATGGTGGCCGCTCCAATGGCGCGAATATCAACATCCGCGGCATTAGCCCGACGCGCTCCGACGACAATTCGTTTGATGCGCCGATCGCAGTAATGATCGATGGTGTTCATCTTGGCTCTAACGCCGGTCAGATCATGGAAAACTTTGATTTGGAACGTGTAGAAGTGCTTCGAGGACCACAAGGCACTCTGTTCGGCAAAAATACCGTGGGTGGTGTTATTAACGTTATTCGCAGTCGGCCAACCGGGGAACTAGGCGGGAAAGTTAAAGTGACTGCCGGAGAAGATGGCCAGGCTGAATTTCGCGGCGTACTGAATGTGGGCCTCATTGACGACACGCTCGCAGCTAAGATTTTCTATACCCATCTAGAAAGTGATGGTTACATGAAGAACACTACAACAGGCGACGATGGCCCTGCAAAGGATTACGATAACTTTGGGGTGACATTCCTATGGACGCCTAGTGATTCATTCGAGCTGTCATTTACCGCTGAATCGTATAACGATGAGAGCGACTTGGCGGCCTATCAAACGAACTATAATTTGGCACCCGGCGTAGCGGAAGCGCCATTAGACAGTCGAGAAAAGAATCTGGCGTTGGGTTCGACAACCTGTGCTCTTTACCCGGACACCTGTCGTACCAGTCTAGACATACCGAATACTAGTGAGAACGACACGAGAAACGCGGCTGACTTGGAAGTCGGCGCCTACACCTTGAATATGTCTTTTGATATTAATGAGAACCTGACGTTGAAGTCCGTGACGGGCTGGCGTGACATGGACGAGTGGAGGATTTACGATTTTGATGGGTCTTCTGCGCCCTTTATTACCATCGAACGAAAAAATGACTATCGCCAATTCAGTCAGGAACTGCGTTTAGAAGGTACCTGGGACCGTGCATCGATTATTACAGGGTTGTACTACTGGAATAGTGAGTTTACTCAGGACTGGGTAACGGGTGGCACGTTTTGGTCCTTTCTGTCGGATATCCCCTTTGGAGGAGCTATCCGATCGGAAGAGGGTTATGCAGCCTGTTTAGCCGGCAACCTTGGCAACCTCTCTTGTGACCCTACGTTGACGAGCATCCCTGGAAGTTTTTTTGCAGGCGATGTGGTTACCCAGGTGTTGTATGAAACCCAGGAGACTTCCTCTATTGCGGCCTTCGTACAAGGTGAATATGACGTAACCGACGACCTATCTGTGTCGGCTGGCTTGCGCTGGACTCGTGAAGAGAAAAACTTTGTTGCAGGACAGGCATATCTTTCAGACGTCGCCAGTCAATGGGATAGAAATTTTAATAACAATTATGCGGTTCTGGACAATGTTTGGAATGAGGTTTCACCGATGTTGGGTGCAACTTACCGAATGAATGAGGATGCGATGGTATATGTTCGTTATTCGGAAGGTTTCCACTCTGGTGGTTTCTTTGGTGTTAACCAGAACATCAAAGACTTTGAGCGAGACCAATACCAGCCAGAATATGCTGAGACCATTGAAATTGGTTACAAGAGTATGTGGATGAATAACCGCCTGAGAGCGAACGTGACGTTGTTCCAAAATGAGTTCGATGATAAGCAAGAATCGTTTGTCAAGCTCGACGACAGCACAGGAACAGTCGCAACTGTGTTCGAAAACGCTGCTAGCGTTACCTACCAAGGTGTTGAAGTTGAGCTAGAGTTAGCGGTCACAGAAGGACTGCGGGTCTTCTTGAACTACGGTTACCTGGATGCAGAATACGACGAGTTTGACCTCGATATCTCGCCGACTGATAATGTTGATAATGTTGTTGATGCAACGTTCCTGACGCCCAGAAATGCGCCTGAGTTTACGCTTGGCTACGGCTTTAACTTCACTCAGCAAATTGGTCCGGGTGATTTAGAAATCTTTGTCAAGATGACGGAGCAAGGTGACCAGGAGACTGACGTCTTGAATCTATCTGCTGGTCGGCTTGCTTCAGGCGCCCAAGATGATCTTTCTGCCACGATCGGATATCACACCGAACGTTGGTCCGCGACAATCTTTGGCACTAACCTAACTGACGAGCGTTCTGAAATACCCATCGTCCTCGGTGGAAGTAATACCGGTGCGGCGCTGTTTATAGTAGGTAACGTAAATGCACCACGGCACTATGGTGCAGAGTTTACCTACAACTTCTAGGTTGTAGGCAGCAGTATAAAAAAACCCGGCCGTTGCCGGGTTTTTTTTGCTTTTTTGGCAGCGCGTTAAGTCAGTGAACCTGTGTCTTTTCACATCGTGATGGGGAGTCCTTCGGCCGTCAATTCTGTCATCGAACCGTCGTAGACTACTCCGTCATCCGCACCGACCAGTTTTGAGACGCAGGCATTAAGCGTCGCTGCGAGTCCGCAGCCGTTGTAAGTAGGGAGGTTAGTTTAGCGATCCCTTACTGGACCCTTTCGTGACAGGAAAGTCTTCTTGTAACCATTCAGCCATTGAACCGTCGTACACAGCAACATCATCATTCCCCAACATTTTTACTACGCAGGCATTTAGGGTTGCCGCGATGCCACCACCGCAGTATGTGATCATGCGTTCCCCTGCTTCCTTCTCTGAAAGGATTTTAGCCAAGCTAGCATCGTGTCGAAGATAAGTCCCGTCCATAAACTCAAAGTACGGGTGATTCACAGATCCACTGATGTGGCCCGCGTAGAAAACATCCTCTTCACCTCGGTACATTTCGGGTGTAAGCGTATTGACCACGCAAGCGCTACCGTCGGTGATTGAAGAGATGACCTCTTCCTTGCTGGCGAACATCTGCGGGGAAAGGTCTGTATCGAACGTCGTGGCGGTGTATATATTCTCAGCGGTTTCAAGACTGCCTTTCCAGGACTGCAGTCCCCCGTTTAAAACCCTGACATTTCGATGCCCCGCGTATTGCAGGACCCACCAGATACGTGTCGCCCATGCCATCATATCGGTCGAGTAAACCACCACAGGTGTATCCCTGCTGATGCCAAGGGCACCAATGGCCTCCCCAAGGTTTTTTTCTTCTGGAATCGTGTACATGACGCTTGAGTTGGGGTCGGAAATAGCCCCGTGGTCCAGAAAAACACTCCCCGGGATATGCCCAGCGAGATATCGATCATAGCCGCTCTCTGCGGCGGCAGGGTCAAGTACCACGGTAGCGTCAAAAAGGCGAAGGTTGGGGTCGTCAAGGATAGCGACCAGTTCTTCTTCTTCAATCAGGAGTTTTTCTCTTTTCATTATCATGTTTCCCGGAATTTAGTTTCCATAG
>JABIVN010000511.1 GCA_018667205.1 Gammaproteobacteria bacterium
AGCTGGGTCATTCCCAAAGAGGCAATATATTCTCCCAGGCTGTTCTGTATAGTCGCAGGCGCAAACGCGCAGGGTGCCGTAATATTGGCGGCGTACCGGGTCAAGGTGACGAAGCTTGAGAGCCCAGGCACTCTGGAACGGTTGAAGTTGTCGAATGCGACGTCAGTGAAGGCGCGTGTCAGCTGACGTGCCCGATCAGCCCTGAAATTCATGTAGATGACAGAATCACCATCATTGACCTTGACCGGTTGATCTTGGTGCAAAATAGCCGAAGATTGGATAAATTCATCGGACTCATCTCGTTGATAGGCGGCCTGTAGTGCTTCCGCTGGGTCTTCAAAATGGTGCATGGCGGTTCCGTTGACGATCAATTCATAAACAGGTCGCACGCGATCCCAGCGGTTGTCTCTGTCCATCGCGAAGTACCGGCCAACGACCGATGCTATGCCACCGGCGCCCCCAGCTATGATGTGTGCCTGCATGGAATCGATCGATGCGCTGGCGGATCGAGGCGGAACATCACGTCCATCCAGAAAAGCGTGTAGATACACGTGCGAAATGCCCTTGGATCTGGCCATATTAACGGCTGCTTTGATATGTTCCTCGTGGGAATGAACACCTCCTGGTGATAAAAGACCAAGTAAATGAAGCGCTTTCCCTGATTCAGCGGTCCCCTCCATTGCCTGGGAAAGCACGCTGTTGTCAAAGAAGTCACGGTCCGTTATCGAGTTGCTGATTCGGGTAAAATCCTGGTGAATGACGCGTCCGGCGCCCAAGTTCATATGACCAACCTCGGAGTTACCCATCTGTCCAGGGGGTAGGCCTACATCTTCGCCTGAGCCAGATATCAGGCAGTTTGGTCGTGTGGATACGAGTTCGTCCCAGACCGGTGTTGCCGCCTGGGCGATGGCATTGTCCTCTGGATCGGTTCGATGGCCCCATCCATCCAAAATGATTAGTGCGGTAGGTGGATTACTCATCATGGCAGGCTACGATAGGAAACAATTCAGGATATTAACGGTTACCGCATATCGGTTGAATAGTAACGAGCAAATAATTACTAATTGTGTATACTTCGCGACTTAATTTTGCTGCTGGAACGTGCCTTGGTTGAGCAGATTTTTCAATTTGTCAGTAATCACTATATTTTAGTGAGTTCATTCGTATTTCTTCTTGTTGCTTTCGTGATTAACGAAGGTAAGCAGGGTGGTGCGGCCATAACGCCTACCAACCTGGTTAACCTGGTTAATCGAGAGGGCGCCGTACTGTTAGATATTCGAGACCCTAAAGAATACAGCGCGGGGCACATTGCCGGTGCGCTAAGCATGCCGGTTTCGAGCATTGATGCCAGAATCGGTGAGCTGGAATCCGAGAAAGGCAAACCCGTGGTACTGGTTTGCAAGATGGGGCAGCAGGCGAGCGCGACCGGGCGAAAACTCAAGGCTCTGGGATTCGAAAACGTTCGCCGGTTATCAGGGGGCATGCCGGAATGGACCGCCGGCAGCCTGCCGGTGGTTAAGTAACGATGGTTATAAAAGAAATCAAAGAGATTAAAGACAAAATTCTGGGGCGCAGCGATAAACTGACAGTACCTGCGGCAACGCCTCAACCAATCGTGATGTATACAACCAGGTTTTGCCCCTACTGCATCAGGGCGCGTGGCTTGCTGAGAAGTAAAGGGTGGGATTTTCAGGATATCCCTGTTGATACTGACCAGGGGTTGAGGTCGGAAATGATGAAAAAGTCTGGTCAGCACACGGTTCCTCAGATCTGGATTGGTGATCAACACATTGGTGGTTGTGACGAGTTATTTGGACTTGAATTCGGTAATCAGTTGGAAGCAATGGTGATGGGAGAGAATCAATGAGCGAGCAGACACAGGAAACAACCTTTGTGTTGCAACGGATTTATGTGAAGGACGTGTCTTTCGAATCACCCAAGTCTCCCGAGGCGTTCCTGAAGCAATGGAAGCCAAGTGTAGCGCTTGAGTTGAATACCAGTAATAGCAGTATTGGTGAAGATAACTTCGAAGTGACACTGGGATTGACCGTCACCGCCAAAAATGAGGCTGACGAGGTTATTTACCTGATCGAGCTTCAGCAGTCAGGCATCTTCATGATTAAGGGAATGAACCAGGAAGGGCTGGCGCAGACTCTTGGCAGTTTTTGCCCGAATGTACTATTTCCTTATGCTCGCGAAGCGATAGATTCTATTGTCACCAAAGGTAGTTTCCCCCCGCTCATGCTTGCGCCTGTTAACTTTGATGCTATTTATGCGCAGACTAGGGCAAGAGCTGAAGCGGAAACCGCTTCGATTCAGTAAGAACTCGTTTAACGGCCGTTTTGGAAGCCGAGTTGGCGCCAAGCTTCGTAGACGACGATGCTGACAGCGTTAGATAGATTAAGGCTGCGGGAATGCTGCAGCATTGGTATCCGAAGCTTCCTGTTGTCTGCCATCGAACCAAGCACCTGGTCGGGGATTCCGCGAGTTTCCGGGCCGAACATTAAAATATCCCCGGGTTCAAACTCAACCTGTGTGTGATTAATTGCGCCTTTAGTGGTGATCGCAAAGACGCGGTCCTGATCAAGTTCCTCAAGCAGCTTACCCAGGTTTTCCCATTCCCTGACGTCTGCATATTCTCTGTAATCAAGGCCTGCTCGGCGAAGCAGCTTGTCGTCGAGTTCGAAGCCAAGTGGCTTCACAAGATGCAATGTACAGCCTGTATTGGCGCACAGGCGCATTATATTGCCAGTATTGGGTGGTATCTCAGGCTCATAGAGGACTATATTCAGCATCAACTCTCCAGGTTCTCGTCAGCTATTCCAAGGTCCGATATTTTTCGAGTCAGGGTGTTTCTTCCCCACCCCAAAAGTAAAGAGGCTTCGCGTTTTCTTCCGCCGGTCTGTTTTAGCGCTTCCTGGATCATGATTCGCTCAAACCTGGGAAGAGCATCCTCAAGAATGCCAGCATCGCCCTGTTTAAGAGAGGATAAACGACCGCTTGCCCACGAACGCAAGGCTCGTTCCCAGTCAATACCACCTGTGCTCTGGTTGGGTTTTTCCTGAAGTAGTTCAGGTGGCAAGTCTTCGATCATGACCTCTTGGGCTGTCGCCATTACGGCAATCCAGCGACATGCGTTTTCCAACTGCCGCACATTTCCCGGCCAGGGTAGTTCGCACAGGTACGCTATCGTTTCCGGGCGGAGTAGCTTTGGTTCTTCCTCAATTTCATCTGCTGCCTTAAGCAAAAAATGCGCCGCAAGGCCCGGGATGTCCTCACGCCGTTCTGACAAGGTTGGCAGGCGTATTCGGATGACGTTGAGCCTATGGAAAAGGTCTTCACGAAATTTGTTTTCTGCAACAAGCTCTTCTAGGTCCTGGTGTGTGGCTGCGATGATTCTTACGTTGGCTTTCAGAGGCTCGATGCCGCCGACGCGATAGTATTCACTGTCTGAAAGGACGCGTAATAATCGAGTTTGCGTTTCTGGTGGCATGTCGCCGAT
>JABIVN010000512.1 GCA_018667205.1 Gammaproteobacteria bacterium
AACCCGATTGTCATGATTAATAAGATAGACCGCGACGGAGCACGCCCAGACTGGGTGGTTGACGAGGTGTTTGAGCTATTTGACCAATTAGGCGCAAATGACGAGCAGTTGGACTTCCCAGTGATCTATGGCTCGGCGATACAAGGTCGTGCTGGACTCACTCCAGATGCGTTGGATGATGACCTAAGCTGTCTGCTTGAGGCTATCATCGAAAAGGTTCCACCACCTGCGACCGACATAAATGGACCGTTACAGATGCAGATTAGTGCGCTGGATTTCAGTAACTACGTTGGTGTCATTGGGCTTGGGAGAATCACCCGTGGCGAGATAGTGACCGGAGACCAGGTGGTTGTGGTGTCTCGGGACGGTGAAGAAAGGAAAGGCAAAATTCTCCAGGTGATGGGTTATAAAGGGCTGGAACGAGCAGCCGTTGAACGAGCTTCTGCCGGGGATATTGTTTGTGTCAGCGGGGTAGAGGGTATAAAAATTTCGGACACGATCTGTGCCGTGGGACATCCTGAAGCATTGCCAGCGCTCCAGGTAGATGAACCTACGATCTCGATGACATTCCAGGTTAATACTTCTCCTTTTGCGGGTCTTGATGGAAAATTTGTCACCAGCCGCCATCTTAAAGAGCGACTGGCAAAGGAACTGCTTTATAACGTCGCGCTTCGAGTTGAACCGACAGCAAGCGCCGATAAATTCAAAGTATCTGGTCGGGGGGAGCTACATTTATCCGTCTTGATTGAAACAATGCGACGCGAAGGCTACGAGTTGGCAGTGGGACGGCCAGAAGTTATCTTCCGTGAGGTCGATGGGACGGTGGAAGAGCCGTTTGAGGACTTGATGCTCGATATTAACGATGAGCACCAGGGAAGTGCCATGGAGGAATTGGGGCTTCGGAAAGCGACCATGACCAATATGATGCCTGATGGGGCAGGGCGTACCAGACTAGAATTCAATATACCAACGCGGGCATTAATTGGCTTCAGGTCAGAATTTATGACCATAACATCGGGGACGGGGATAATGAATAGTGTATTTTCCCACTACGGAGCGGTCGTGAGTGAAGATTCCTCGACGCGCACCAACGGTGTGCTGGTGTCAATGGCAAGCGGGAAAAGCGTGGCGTTCTCGCTCAATAACTTACAAGCTCGGGGCAGGCTTTTTGTGGGTCCGAATGTGGAGATTTATGAGGGGATGATTGTGGGTTTGCACTCCAGAGGAAATGACTTGCCGGTTAATCCGATAAAGGAGAAACAGCTAACCAATGTTCGAGCCTCTGGAACGGATGAAAATGTTATTCTGACGCCGCCGGTCAAACATTCCCTCGAGGCGGCGATTGAATTCATTAATGATGAAGAACTGGTCGAAGTTACGCCGAATCATTTGCGGTTACGTAAGAAGTTTCTCACTGAAAATGAACGTAAGCGAGCATCCAGGGAGAAAATGGCCTGATGTTTCCCCTTTACCCTGACATCAAACCCTATGCGCGGCATCAGTTAAAAGTTGATGATGTGCATGAGTTGTACGTGGATGAGAGCGGAACACCCGACGGGATACCCGTCGTATTTGTTCATGGCGGACCAGGGTCCGGTTGTGAGTTTAACTCCCGATGTTTTTTTAGCCCCGAGAAGTACCGCATTATCCTGTTTGATCAGCGAGGCGCTGGCCGCTCAACACCGCATACAGAGCTGACTGACAACACGACGAAACATCTTGTGTCTGACATGAACAGGATCCGTGAGCATCTGGGTATTGATAAATGGATCGTGTTTGGTGGTGGTTGGGGAGCAACGCTCGGTCTTGCTTATGCTGAAAAACATTCGGAAACAGTTCTTGGGCTGATTCTGAGGGGAGTCTTCCTGGGGCGTAGACAGGACATCGACTGGTTTAGTGAGGCAGGAACAAGTCTTTTCTTTCCTGATCACTGGGAGGACTTTATCTCGCCAGCCCTTAATAAGCGCGAAGCTGCAGGGGACGAAAAGCTAAGTAATTGCGAGGCGTATCACGAACTGATGATCCAGGACAACGAGTTGGCCCGGATGGCAGCTGCGAAAGCCTGGTCAACTTGGGAAGCACATGCCTCGACGCTTCACCCGGATACGCGACTGATTAAACATTTTTCAGATGGCGGTCGGGCGCATGCAAGATGCCTGATCGCAACGCACTATTTCAGAAATCAGTGTTTCCTTGAGCCTGAACAATTGCTTAAAAATGCCTCGGTCCTTAAGGACATTCCGGGAATTATCGTTCATGGTCGATTTGATTGCGTCAGCCCGCTGGATAATGCCCATCAGCTGCGGAAAGCGTGGCCAACATCACAGCTATACATAGTTCGGGAAGCCGGACACTCGGCGACTGAACCTGCAATGATCGATGCACTCATCCGTGCCACTCGGGATATGGCGCTCAGGTTTGAAGCCGACTTTCACGTTTAGGCCCCTTTGACAGTGCTTGGCCTGATTCAACGAGTAACGGAGGCTTCGGTTGCCATTAATGGTCAGGTTCATGGCGAAATTGGACCTGGTCTGTTGCTGCTTCTCGGCGTTCAGAAAGAAGATACACAAGAGAGAGCAGAGAAACTGCTTTCGAAGATCGTAAACTACCGCGTTTTCAATGACGAAAAAGGTCACATGAACCTTTCGCTAATAGACGTGAAAGGGTCGTTGCTGATTGTTTCTCAGTTCACTTTGGCTGCAGATACCCACAAAGGACTGCGTCCATCATTTTCTGCTGCTGCCCCACCGAAGCTCGCAGAAAGGCTCTACAACGGTTTTGTTGAAGCAGCCCGCCAGTTCGTGCCAGTTGAGACAGGCCAGTTTGGAGCAGATATGAAGGTGTCTTTGACGAACGACGGGCCTGTAACTTTCCAGCTTGATTCCTGAGTAAATTCACCCATTAACGTCAGCAGAATCATCTGAGCCGGTGTCTGCGAGGGCGTTGGATTGATCCAGTTTAAATACCCGAGCAAACAATATACCGGTTTCGAAGAGGAGCCACATGGGAAGGGCAAGTAACACCTGAGAGATGATGTCCGGTGGCGTTAACAGCATGCCTACAACAAAGCAGCCAACGATAACGTAGGCTCGTTTGCTGGCCATGGCGGCGGCAGATGTCGCACCCGTCCAGATTAAGAGCACCGTGGCGATTGGTATTTCGAAAGCGATACCAAAAGCGAAAAATAATTTCAGGACGAAATCCAGGTAGCGATTAATATCTGTCATGACTGTGACGCCTTCTGGCGCTGCGGCAGTAAAGAAGCCAAAAACCAGCGGGAAGACCACATAAAAAGCGAACGCGATTCCTGCGTAGAAAAGCAAAATGCTGCTGACCAGCAGTGGCATCGCGACTTTCTTTTCGTTTGAGTAAAGCCCTGGTGCAATAAAGCCCCAGATCTGGTGAAGTATGTATGGCATTGCGATAAATATCGATAGTACCAGCGATAGTTTAAACGGCGTTAAAAAGGGCGATGCGACGTCAGTGGCGATCATCGTTGCGCCTTCCGGCAGAAACTGTCGGAGTGGTTCAGATATGTAAGCGTAGATGTCGTTAGCTACATAAAACAAAGGCAGAAAAATAATCAGTACAGAAAGGATCGCATGCAGCAACCGAGTGCGCAGTTCAATAAGGTGATCTACCAGAGGTTGGCCGCCCGTGTCTTCTGAAGAAGTGTCTTGCAAAGAAGTGTCTTGTTGGAGGCCGTCTTTGTCAGTCATTATATTTGAGTAGTCATTATATTTGATTAGTCAGGGTCTTTGATTAGTCAGGGTCTTTGGTTAGTCAGGGTCTGTGATTAGTCAGGGTCTTTGGTCCGAGACTCGCTCTTATCAGAGGGGGCAGGGGTTTCAACCTGTTCAACCGTGGCATTGATCGTTGTTCTGAGATCCTGACCGGCCTGCTGAAGGGTGTTTTTGGTTTCCTCCAATTCTTTCATGATGCTTTCGTTGTGCAGCTGTTGACGAATTTCATCTGCACCGATCTCGGATTCGATTTCTCGCCGAATACTGGCAAAGCTTCTTTGAATCCGGCCAATCCATAGTGAAATGGTGCGAATAGTTTCCGGAAGTTTTTCCGGCCCAATGACTAGCAGAGCGACTAGGCTAATGACCACTAGCTCCGGGAACCCTATGTCGAACATCTTATTTTCCGAAGTGTGGTTGGCGAGCAGGGGCGTTTAGCCTTAGTCTTTAGTGTCTTGCGTTGCTGCTAGTTCGGCGCTCTCGCTACCTTCTGCGTCAGCGGCCTTCTCATCACTGACAGCGGTTCGGAAACCCTTGATTGCGGAGCCCAGGTCGTTGCCAATCGACTTCAGTTTTGTGGTGCCAAAGAGCACCAGGACAATGACCAGGATGATGATAAGTTCTGTTATACCCAGGGACATATAGACCTCCTTGTGACTAAAAGTTGTGTATTTTTCATTTCGATCTTGTGGCTTTTTCTTCCAGGCCGGATGTGCCGAACCTGCGCTCCAGTTCTTCCAGGACAGCTGCTGGTGAAGATTCCATATGGCTTAACAATACCATGGTGTGGAACCATAGGTCGGCTGTTTCCTTGACCAATTC
Organism: Gammaproteobacteria bacterium; assembly: GCA_018667205.1. Classification (GTDB taxonomy): domain Bacteria; phylum Pseudomonadota; class Gammaproteobacteria; order Pseudomonadales; family Azotimanducaceae; genus UBA9659. The sequence goes on from JABIVN010000512.1 coordinate 4,566, forward strand.
GTTTACATTGCCAGAAGACTCGGCATCTTTCGCTGCAAGAATGACCTCTGTTGCCTCTTCGCCGACTTTCTCCAGAACCTTGTTGATCCCTTTTGCGTGTAGGCCAGCGACGTAAGACGTAGACGGGTCTGCATACCTGCGTTCTTGTAGGATTACAGTCAGCCTTTCCAGAATGCTATCCATCGGCGTAAATTTCCTTAGGGTCCTTCAGGACGGGTTCCGAGAGCTGCCAACCGTCTTGAGTTAACACCCTGAAAAAACAGGAGTTCCTACCCGTGTGGCAGGCAATTTTGCCCTTTTGCTCAACAGATAATGCTAACACATCGCCATCACAGTCAAGCTGGACGCTTTTCACCGCTTGTTCATGGCCCGATGACTCACCTTTGCGCCAGAGTTTGTTGCGAGATCGAGACCAGTAGGTGGCTAATCCGGTATCAACTGTTTCAAGCAGCGCAGTTTTGTTCATCCAGGCGACCATCAGTATGCGGTGTGATTCGAAATCCTGGGCAATAACGGGGATAAGTCCGTCATCGTCAAAGCGGACTTCGTCAATCCAATTTGTGTTTGTTTGTTCCATTGTGATCCCGATTATACTATTTCAGATATTAGCGTAAAATTCTTTACCGAAGACTGCATGCTTAAAAATCTAAGATTTCATACCTAAATTCGTGTTTTTTTAACAAGGCGTGTTAAAAAAAGGCCGCGAGAATACCATGTCAGGTATGAACATACATCCAGTAGATCCCTAGCATTCCCAGCACGGCCCCGGGGATAATGGGATCAATGTCTGCTGCGTATCCCGTCACTGGGACGAGCAGGGAGAGGATTGCGCCGATCAGGGCAAGGCCGCCCAGACGCTGGTATTTTGTGCGCTTGGTCCGTTCCCGTAGGGCTTGTCTTAGCTCTGCCAATGTTGCCATCTGGGCCCGGTTTTGTGCGCCTAAATCTCGAATTTCCACCATGGCGTCGTAGGCCAGGTCTGGAATTTCAGGGAGTTTGTCCAGCCATCTGGGCGCTTTCTCTGACATTCTTTTGATAAGGCCAGTGACCCCGATTCTATCTTTCATCCACCTTTCCATAAATGGTGCGGCTGTTTCCCACAGATCGAGGTTTGGATATATCTGTCGACCCATGCCTTCAATGTTAATCAGTGTTTTTTGCAGAAGTACCAGTTGTGGTTGCACTTCCATATTGAACTTTCGTGCTGCATCAAAAAGCTCCAGCAGCACTATCCCAAAAGAAATGTCTTTTATCGGTTTCTGGAAAAATGGGTCGCATACTCGCCGAATAACCTCGGAAAATTCATTAATATCTGTATCAAAGGGAACCCAGCCGCTTTTTACATGTAGACGAGCGACTTCATGGTAGTCTCGGTGAAAAAACGCGAGGAGGTTTCTCGCCAGGTAGTCCTTGTCGTTTTCAGTCAAAGATCCCATGATCGCGCAATCCAGGGCTATGTAAGTCGGATTGTCAGGATTTGTAATATCGACAAAGACATTCCCCGGGTGCATGTCCGCGTGGAAAAAATTATCTTCAAACACCTGCGAGAAAAATATTTCGACGCCAAGGTGTGCGAGTTTTTTTAGATCAACATTGTTGTCCTGCAGAGAGGGTAGGTCCGTTGCGGTAACGCCGTAGATTCGCTCCATCACCATGATGCGACTCGTTGAGCAGTTTTCATAAACTTCCGGAACGAAGAGCTTGCCTGACCCGGACCAGTTTTCACGCAGGCGTCTACTGTTGTCCGCTTCTAGTTTTAGGTCAAGTTCGTCAAGAATGATGGCCTCGTAGTCTTTGACGATGGCGGTCGGGTGCAAACGTCTTGCGTCCGGCCAGAACTTCTCGAGTAGATTGGCAAAAAAGTACATCAGCTTGATGTCGCGTTCGATAACCTTTCGGATGCCGGGTCGTATGACCTTCACCACAACCTCTTTTTCGACCGCACCAACGGGCATGGATGCAGCGTGCACCTGAGCCAGAGAAGCAGACGCGAGCGGAATGGAATCGAATGACGTAAATAGAGAGGGAATAGTGCCTTTGATTTCGTTTTCTATTATTTTTATCGCGACCTCGGCGCTAAACGGGGGAACTTGATCCTGAAGCTTTTGTAGTTCCTTGGACATTTCGTTGCTGAAGAGGTCTTTCCTGGTAGAGAGTATTTGGCCGAACTTGATGAAAACAGGCCCAAGTTCTTCAAGCGCCAATCTGGCTGACTCCGGCCCCGTGCTTTTAGGCTCAGGTAATCGTCTTAAAATCCATAGGAGCGCTGCGACATTACCTTTGCGGAACTCTTTAGGGATATTCCGATCCAGTCTAAGGCGCACGATGGTCAAAAGGATTCGGATAATCCGCAGGAAATTCATCCGGTTGGATCCAATCTTGGTTTTACGCCCTCATGTATTGCGGCAATACCGTTTAACATGTTTTGGTGCTTGACCCTGCAAAAACCGGCCTCGCCAATCATGTCGCTGAGCGTCTGCTGGTCTGGATGCATCTCAATGGATTCCACGAGGTACTGGTAGCTGCTTTCATCGCCGGTTACCAGTTTTCCGATCTTTGGCCAGATTTTGCTGAATCCCTTGTAGGCATTTTGAACGAGCGTGTTGCCGGGGGTCGAAAACTCAAGAATGACGAGTTTTCCGCCAGGCTTGATGACCTTGTACATTTCGCGGAGAGCGGATTCTTTTTCGGTAAAATTACGTAATCCGAAGGCGATCGTAATGGCGTTGAATGAATTATCGGGGAACGGTAGTTTTTCCCCGTCTGCCTGAACGTAGCTGACATTGGTTACGATACCGCGGTTGAGCAGTTTGTCCCGGCCCTGAGAGAGCATACTTCCGTTGATATCGCAGACGTAGACGCGGCCCTCTGTGCCGACGTATTCCGACAACAGGACTGCCATGTCCCCTGTCCCTCCTGCCAGGTCAAGGATATGGTGCCCTGCGCGAGCGAGCGTCGCATTGGCGGCGATTTTCTTCATGACCCGATGAGTTCCGAGAGACATGACATCGTTCATAATGTCGTATCTTTCAGCTACGGAATGAAAGACCTCGGCTACTTTGCCTGCTTTTTCAGAGGTCGGTACTTTTTGGTACCCAAAATGCGTGACGAGGTCTTCTTTGTCCATAGGAGGTTGGTAATGCAATTCGACAAGGAAGGCGCATTATATCCTGTCTATCTTTCGAAGGGATCTTTTTTGGGGTTCCGCGCTTAAGTCTGTCTTCTGACTACTTTCCCAAGGCAATAAACTGGGGGGAGCGAGACTTTCCTGCGGCAGCTAATTTTGCCAGGTATTTCTGCCAGTTTTCCTGGTGATTTTCTCCTAAAATGGACAGGTATTCCCAACTGAAAATCCCGGAATCGTGGCCATCTGAGAAAGTAATTTTTATCGCGTAGTGCCCCTGCGGTTGGATATCCAGGAACTGTACTTCTTTTTTACCGTGCTGCAGAACCTCCTGCCCGGGGCCGTGGCCCTGTACTTCGGCAGAAGGCGAAAATGCCCTCAGGTACTCTGCCGACAACTGGTGAGAGTTTCCATTGTCATAAACCAATTCCAACGTGGCTGACTTCTTATGCACGTTAACAGCCGTGGGCGCGGTTGAGTGAGTCATCTTGAACAGCCTAAAAGAGAGCTAGCCTTAAAAGGGCGATGGTAGTTGATGAATAATAGTTGATGAATAATAGTTGATTATCCCGGGTCAGAGTATAAACCGGGAAAGGTCCGAATCGTTGGCAAGGTTCTGCAGATGTTCATTAACGTAAGTTTCATCAATGGTGATGTCACCTGCTTCCTTTGCTGCAATATCAGTGGCGTCAAAGGATAACTTTTCCAGTAGGCGCTCCATGACAGTGTGAAGTCTTCGCGCGCCAATGTTCTCCGTCTGTTCGTTAACCTGCCAAGCGATTTCTGCAATTCTGTGCACCGCCGGCTTAGAGAATATGATGTTTAGACCTTCGGTTTGCATTAACGCCTGGTACTGTTCGACGAGCGAAGCGTCTGGTTCTGTCAGGATTCTTTCGAAATCATCGATGCTGAGGGCAGAAAGTTCTACTCGGATTGGTAATCGGCCCTGCAGTTCAGGAATAAGGTCCGAGGGTTTGGAGAGATGGAAAGCACCTGAAGCAATAAACAGAATATGGTCTGTCCGGATCATGCCGTACTTTGTGGACACGTTACTTCCTTCTATCATTGGCAGAAGGTCTCGTTGTACGCCTTCACGAGAGACATCTGCGCCGCCGTGATCAGCTCGTTTAGCGATCTTGTCCATTTCGTCAATGAAAACGATACCGGTTTGTTCGACGGCCTCAATGGCCGTGCTTCGAAGTTCGTCCTCGTTTATAAGTTTTGCTGCTTCCTCGTCAGTGACTCGACGCAAGGCGTCTTTTACCGTCATTTTTTTTGATTTGTTTTTCCCTGGCGCCATAGACGAGAACATATTTTGTAGTTGGCTGGTCATTTCTTCCATTCCGGGCGGCGCCATTATTTCGACCCCGACCGCTGTAGCCTGGACTTCCATTTCAACCTCTTTGTCGTCCAGTTCTCCTTCTCTTAATTTTTTACGAAACAACTGGCGAGTAGATGAATTTTCATCTGAATCAGTGCCCCTTGCAGATGGCAGCAAAGCTTCAAGAACCCGGTCTTCTGCTGCTTCGAAAGCTCTCGGCTCTGCTTGCTTTATTTGCTCGTCGCGCAGCATTTTAACGGCTGCTTCTGCCAGGTCCCTGATAATCGACTCTACATCGCGACCGACATATCCGACCTCAGTGAACTTGGTGGCCTCTACCTTGATGAACGGCGCTCCCGCGAGCTTGGCGAGTCGTCGTGCGATTTCTGTTTTACCAACACCTGTTGGGCCGATCATCAGAATGTTCTTGGGAGATATTTCCATTCGGAGTTCATCAGGTAATTGCATGCGTCTCCAGCGATTTCTGAGCGCAATCGCTACTGCTCGTTTTGCATCATTCTGTCCGATGATGTGTTTGTCGAGATCGTGTACGATCTCTCTTGGGGTCATGTTAGACATGTGTTTCCTTTAGAAGGTGATTTCTTCGATCGTTTGTTCCTGGTTCGTATAGATGCAAATATCACCCGCTATAGAGAGACTCTTTTCGACGATGTCTCTTGAGCTGAGTTCTGTATTGCCCAGTAATGCGAGGGCAGCTGACTTTGCGTACTGACCGCCCGACCCTATCGCCATAATACCATCGTTAGGTTCCACGACGTCGCCATTGCCGGTTATTAATAATGAATTCTCCTTGTCGGCGACCACAAGCAAGGCCTCAAGACGACGCAGGGCGCGGTCGGTTCGCCAATCTTTAGCAAGCTCCACTGCGGCCAGCACCAGGTTGCCTTGGTGTTTTTCCAGTTTTCCTTCAAAGCGCTCCACGAGGGTAAAACCATCAGCGGTGCCTCCTGCAAACCCGGCGATGACATTGTCTTTGTAAAGCCGTCGGACTTTCCTTGCGTTGGCTTTCATGACGGTATCGCCCATGGTTACCTGCCCGTCGCCGCCGACGACAACGGAGTTATTTTTTCGAACAGAAAGAATGGTTGTGCCTTCGAATTGATTCAATGGGTTTGTTCTCGCGTCTGGGATGGTGAAGCTTCGGATTGCATTAAAACAGAGATGGGGTGTGATCAGGTGATTTTCAAGTCACTATTTGTAGTTTCACGAGGCTGGGATTTTCATCAAAAGAGAGGGTATTTCAGCCTGGGCAAGCTTGTCCAGCGCTCTATTGCGCGCTAACTGGGTATCGAATGGGCCGACGATGACCCTGTGCCAGGTGGTCCCGGTCACCTTTACCTTCCGGATGCTGGCGTCCAAACCCAGCAGTATCAGGTTAGCTCTGCGCTCGTCAGCATCTAGGACATCGATGAATGATCCAGCCTGCAAAGCCCACTTTGAATGATCCTCGACCACCTTTTCACCCATGTTGGTGTATTCCTGAACGACAGGGACCACCGACTTCGGGAAGATTTCGTAGAAAGTCCAGTGCATCTCCTCAGCCTTTGCTGGCGATTCGGCCTTGGGTGTTCCGCGATCGAGTGTTCCTCCAGTGGTTACCAGGATGTCGCCAGCCGGTTTCAGATACCAGAGGGCAGCCAGAAAAGTGATGAAGGCGCCGCCCAGAAAGCCTGTGACAAAAGTTGCCAGGTAAAAAGTTCGACCCTGTGTCTTGCGGGGTGCCGAGTCGCGGGAAGATTCCTTTCGGGGACGTTTTTTCGCGAAGTCCTGGGTCATTAAAATTCGAGTATAAAAGAGGCAGGGAGAGTGTAGGGAAACTGTTAAAAAGTATCTAGGGTGATTTCTGGATTGGCGGTTCTTTTTGCGTGCTAGAACATGTCCGTTGGATCTACATCTACGGACCAGCGCACTTTTTTCGAGTCCCTCAATGATTCCGTAGTCTGAATGATACGCCGTACTTCCCGGTGCAAATCAGATCGGTTTTCCGAGGTTACTATCAGCAACTGTCGATACCGGCCTGCTTTCTTCTCCATTAGAGCGGGTATTGGCCCCAACAGGTTTACGGTGTTGCGCACCTGTACTTTTGTGATGATTTTTTCCAGAAACGATCTGGCGGTATTTGATGCGTTGGCCTCAGCCCTGAGGATGGCATGAAACGCCGAAGGTGGTAGGCCGGCTTCTTTTCGTTCCTCGAGCAGCCCAGATGCGAATTCGAAATATCCCCCCTTAACGAGCGTTTCTAGCAGGGGGTGCGTGGCGAAATCTGTCTGGATGGTGACGGTACCGGGTTTGTCTGCCCTTCCCGAACGCCCGCCTACCTGTAGGATAGTCTGACCTAGTTTTTCCGTTGCTCTAAAATCCGCTGAATAGAACCCGGAATCGATGTCCAACATGGCCACCAGTGTTACGTTAGGGAAGTGATGTCCTTTTGCCAGTAGCTGGGTGCCGACAAGAATGGCTGGTTCGCCAGTTTTGATCTCTGAAACGAATGATTCCATGGATCCTTTGCGTCTGGTGGAATCCCTATCGATGCGCAGGACCGGAAATTCAGGGAACATTGCCATCAGTGTCTGTTCGATTCGCTGGGTGCCCAGTCCAAGTGGTGAGAGCTGGCTGCTGCGGCAGGATTGGCAGCTGAGGATGTTACGACTAATGGTGCCGCAATGATGACAAACCAGTGTATTGGTATTCAGGTGGTACGTTAGTTTTGCGTCGCACCGACTGCAGTTTGCCACCCAACTGCAATCGTTGCAGATCATGACCGGTGCAAAGCCTCGCCGGTTAATGAAGATCAGGACCTGTTCTCTGTTGGCGAGTCGATCACCAATCTGGTGTCGCAATGCCCGAGTCAGGCCGTTCTTTTTCTCCAGATGGCGAGTATCTAGAAGTTCGTAGCGTTCTGGTTCTATGCCGGGCGGTCGGGTCGCGAGTTTTAGTAGGTGATATTTACCCCTGTCTGCATTGTGCAGGCTCTCCAGTGAGGGTGTCGCTGAGCCGAGAATGACAGGTAAACCCTCGAATCCGGCCCGCAGAACCGCGAGGTCTCGTGCTGAATATCTAAACCCATCCTGTTGCTTATATGAAGCGTCATGTTCCTCGTCAACAATGATCGCGCCCGGAAACTTGAGCGGCGTGTATATCGCGGATCGAGTACCCAGAACGATGCCTGCAGACCCCTCCCTTGCCCGGAGCCAACCGAGCGCTCTTTGTTTGTCTGTGAGCGAGGAATGCAGAATCGTGATGGGGACATCGAACCTGTCCTGAAATCTTGAAATAGTCTGTGGCGTGAGGCCTATTTCTGGAACCAGAATCAGCACTTGTTTGCCTGCCTTAAGTAGCGGCTCTATGACTCTTAGATAGACTTCTGTCTTGCCGCTGCCCGTCACGCCGTATAAAAGGAATGGTTTGCTATCGGTGCGACGATTAACTGCGTCGATTGCCGTTGCCTGTTCATCTGTGACCGTTATTCCTGAGTAGTTCACTGAACCGGCAGAGAAGGGCTCGAGAGGAACTGGCACTTCCGCGTGCCATTGTGCCCAGTCTTTGCTTTCAATTGAGCGAATTGTCTGGCTTGAGATATCCATGGCGCCTACTTCTTCCCTCGTGCGCCCGGATTGTTGCAATGCGCCCAGCAGTTTCCGTTGCGCGTGTGCTCGGCCCAGAAATTGTTGGTCAATGAGTCTTCCTTTAGAAGTCAGGGTTAACACCCGGCTGGATTCCTGAGGGTCTGCGCCTTTTCGGAGTAACGTGGGGAGTGCGCTCGCCAGGACTTCACCGATTGGGTGGTGATAATAATCAGACGCCCAGCGGCATAACTTAAGGATGGGTTCAGTGAGGTCTCCCCCGGCGCCAAACACTTCAAGAACAGGTCGGACCTTCGCAACCTCGATATCAGGCTGGCTGTTTATTTCGGTGACAATGCCAACCAACTTCCTCGGCCCAAAAGGCACTCGGACGCGGGAACCAATAGCGATCCGCTCACTCGAGGGCAGGCTATAATGAAATAGGGTGCGTAATGGCGTTGGGACCGCCACCGCTACAAAAATAGTTGAATCTGGCATTGTTGACGCACAGAAGTAAAACATCATTATGCCACTTGCGAGGCCGACTGTGGCCGATAGAAATGCCATTGATCAATGACTTGTTATTCGATAGAGTTCTGGTATTATTCGCCACCTTTAATTAGCAGGGCTGCTCCAGATGAAAGCCGAAATCCATCCGAAATACGAAGAAATCACTGCAACGTGCAGCTGCGGCAATGTGATTAAAACCCGGTCGACCACTTGTGAAGATATTCACTTGGAAGTTTGCTCAAAATGTCACCCGTTCTACACTGGTAAGCAAAAAGTTATTGACTCAGCCGGCCGAATTGATCGCTTTAACAAGCGTTTTAGTAGAGGAAAATAGTTGCCGAGTTACATAAAAAAAGGCGCCGATGGCGCCTTTTTTTATGGGCCTGGTACATCAGGACCGTTCCGAGTCTCGGCAGGGTGCGCAGCGACATCCAGAGTAGTGCCCAATTGGGAGAAGGGAAATCTGTGTCATCAAAAAAGCTAGAAAATATCCTGCGTGATGCTGGAATCCTCTGAATGATTCCTGATCCGAAGAGCTTGCGGCACCCTCTCTTCTCTGAAAATCTCGAAGATGCCTTTGGGGTCGGTGGGGTTCGTCCTGAGCCCCGTCGCTGGATCAATTTTTACAGAGACCATGCCACTGGGTCTGTCGAGTTGCGAAGACTCTGATTCGGGGGGCAGCGCTTCGCGCATGAACTCAATCCATGTTTCGATGGGGATTGTTGATCCCCATTCCCGATTACCGACAGGACTATTGTCACTAAATCCGGCCCAGGATGTGGCAACCAGATCGGGGGTAAACCCGGAAAACCAGATGTCTGCATCGTTGGTCGTACCGGTTTTCCCGTGCAGGTCGCCTCGCTTGAGCGCGCGCATTGCCTTGGTGCCAGTGCCTCTCCTGATGGCGTCTGAGAGCATGGTGTTCATGATGTGAGCAACTCGGGGTTCGATAATCCTTTTAGCCACATTCAGGCCATCGCAGTTTTCTGTGCAGGCGACTTCAGGCTTGGCCTGGAAGAAGGCATCTCTGTTAATAGAGTCCAGTTCTCTAATCAAGTAGGGAGTCACTTTAAAGCCACCATTGGCGAACGCCGCGTATCCTGTCACTACCTCCAGGGGGCTCAGGGCAATGGTCCCGCCGCCAAAAGCAAGCTGAACATCTCTAGGGAAGTCTGCCGTGTTGAATCCAAATCGAGAAACATAATTGATTGCATTTTGGGGTCCATAGTCCAGGATCACTCGGATGGAGACTAGGTTAATGGAACGGTACAATGCTTCCCTTAACCGGATGTTGCCATGAAAGACATCGCCGGAATTTTTTGGCCGATAAGTCTTCTCCAGTTCTTCCCCAGGTAAAACCAAGGGGGCATCGTTGTAGATTGAGGCTGCAGTGAGGCCGTTTTCTATGGCGCCCGCATAATAAAAGGGTTTGAAATTTGATCCTGGTTGGCGTCGCGCCTGGGTCGCGTGATTGAACTGTTTTGCATTGAAATCAAAACCACCGACGATCGCTTTGATGGCTCCATCATAAGGATCTAGTGCGACGATCGCGCCTTGAATATTTGGGTGCTGTCCGAGTCGTGCTGTTCCATTCTCTGATATCTCATAACGAATGACGTCCCCTGTCGTGACGATTTCGGCTGCGGTTTTGGGCGCGGGCGCCCTTCGGTCTGCGTCAATATAAGGTCTGGCCCATCTGAGTCCGCTCCAGTCAATGCTGATTTCTTCCAGGTCCTGGGTCAGAACACTGATTTCTGTTTCGTTGACCCTTGTGACGATGCCAGGGTGCTGTCCCCCAAAGACTTCCATGACAGACAGTGTCCTGGACCAATTCTCGGGATAGCCATACTCAGGCGCTGCAAGGTACTCGTCTGTTCCCTGAATTTTTCGATATTCCGGTCCCCGGTATCCGTGTCGCCGGTCGTATTCGAGTAACTTTTGGCTCACCGCGGCTTCTGCGGACAACTGCATTTTGGAAGAGAGTGTTGTATGGGCAATCATTCCCTGGTTGTAAGCATTTTTACCATACTCCTGAAGTAAGTGCTTACGTACCATTTCCGCGCCATATAATGCAGGAAGCTCCACATTCCGAACGTACACTTGGGCTGTAATAGGGGACTTGGAAGCTTTGTCATACTGCGCTCTACTGATAGAGCCCTGCTCCCGCATGCGGAGCAGTACCAGGTTGCGACGGGTCACTGCGCGGCGTGGGCCGTTGATCGGATTTCCTGCTTCAGGCGCCTGTGGAATTCCCGCGAGCATCGCCATTTGAGCGAGATTTAACTGGTTAACATCTTTTCCGTAATAGGTGTTAGCCGCGGCCTGGATGCCAAAAGCGTGTTTCCCGAAGGGGATAATGTTGAGATACAGCGTCAGTATTTGTTCCTTGGAAAGTTCCCTTTCAATCTTCACAGCCAGTAGCATCTCCTTGAATTTCCGCAGAAACCTGACCTCTATGTCCCCAGATATATTCTTTACCAGTTGCATGGTGATCGTCGAGGCACCGGTTTTTATGCTGCCGCGGTTACGGACCAGTTGCCAGGTGGCATTAACGAGGGTCACCAGGTCAATGCCACCGTGTTCGAAAAAGCGTTTGTCCTCTGTATCCAGCAGTGCCTTGATAAACAGGGGCGGAATTTCTTCAAAGGTCACGGGTGTTAGTCGTTCGCCGAACTCCTGAATCAGCAACCCATCGTCAGAGTAGATTCTGAGCGGGGCTTTTAATGCCACGTCGCTGAAGCTCCGCGTGTCGGGTATTTGGGGATTTAGGTACAGGAAAGCTGCGGCTAGAACCAGTAAAGCTGTGCTCCCCAGTCCAATTAAAAACCAATAAATCAGGTTGAATATTTTTTTCATCAAGGACAGCGCATGTCTCGGGGGCTTAAAGCTGCTCTATTATAGGTGGAAAGGTCTGTCATGCGAAACGTCAGTGACGAGCGCTGGCGGTTGGGGCCGCCAGAATAAAGAAATGACCGATAACTGGCGGGTTTACAACACTTCGTCGGTTTAAACTGTTTGCGCCGAGATTAAACCTGTTATCTAATGTAAACTTACATGAAAGTGGCGTAAGTACTCGTACTTCATAGGAAAATAGCGTGTTCGCATTTCTAAATAAAGGACCTACCAGCATGTTGGGGCTGGATATCAGCTCTACCTCGGTCAAGCTGGTGGAGCTGAGTAAATCGGGTGGTGAATACAAAGTTGAAAACTACGGCATAGAACCCTTGCCGGAAAATGCGGTCGTGGAAAAGAATATCAGCGACGTAGAGGGTGTGGGTGAGGCAATCCAGCGTCTGGTTGAACGCTGCAAGACGAAAGAGAAACTGGCCGCAGTAGCGGTGGCTGGCTCAGCGGTGATTACCAAGACTATCGAAATGACAGCGACCCTTAACGAAGTCGAAATGGAGAGTTTGCTCCAGTCGGAAGCCGATCAGTACATTCCGTATCCCCTGGAAGAAGTAGCGCTGGACTTTGAAGTTCAGGGCATTTCACCAAAGAGTGACGAACAGGTCGAGGTGCTCATCGCAGCATGTCGGCGGGAAAATGTCGAAATGCGCGAAGCCGCGCTGCAGTTTGGCGGCTTGAAAGCAAAGGTCGTTGATATTGAGGCTCATTGCATGCAACGGGCGTTTGACCTGGTCCGAGACCAGTTCGTAGATGAAGAAGGTGATGTGGAAGACAAGATCATCGCCATTGTCGATGTCGGCGCAACGATGACGACACTCTCGGTGCTGACCGGCAGCGGAGCACCCTATACACGGGAGCAGTTGTTCGGTGGGAAACAGCTTACGGAAGAAATCCAACGCCGCTACTCACTCTCGGTAGAAGAAGCGGGGCTTGCAAAGAAGCAAGGCGGTTTGCCAGACGATTATGAAACCGAAGTACTGCAGCCCTTTAAAGAGGCCGTTGTGCAACAAGTCACCCGATCGCTACAATTCTTTTATTCATCAAGTGCATACGATGATGTTGATCTTATTATTCTTGCGGGAGGCTCAGCCTCAATCGACGGGCTGTCCGAGATGGTAGCCGCTAAACTGGGTACTCCCACTACCTTGGCAAATCCGTTCGTCAATATGTCGTTGTCGTCTCGCGTGAACAAAGCAGACTTGCACGACGATGCACCGGCAATGATGATCGCCTGTGGGTTGGCACTGCGTAGTTTCGACTAGGGTGAGGGATGAGAGCTGAATAATGATTACCGATATAAAAATCAACTTGCTTCCCTGGAGGGAAGAGGTAAGAGAGGAAAAGAAAAGAGATTTTCTCAAAATCACGATTGCGGTATTTGTGCTTGCCGCAGCGATAGTCGGTGGATTTGACCGCTATTACAACGGCGCAATTGATTTGCAGATTTCGCGTAACGCTTTTTTGCAGGTCGAGATCCAGATTCTGGAAGGGCGTATTGAAGATATCAGGTTGCTTCAGCAGAAACGAAATGAGCTGCTTTCCAGAATGAAGGTTATTCAGGAACTGCAGGGTAACCGACCTATTATTGTCAGAGTTTTTGATGAGCTTGCGCG
>JABIVN010000054.1 GCA_018667205.1 Gammaproteobacteria bacterium
CTCTCGTGAATTTTTTGACGGAGTTGTTAACCCAGCCTAAGTACAGGTCATCGTTTGATGTGGCGTAGGTGCCCAGGTACACATAGGACAGGGGTTTGATTAACTTGCCCGAGTATAAATACTCTGCGGCTACTAAGTCATCACTCAAAATACCCCCTTCACTTTTACACTGAAAATATGAATTTTTGATGGAGGCCGCAGAAGATTTGGCTACTGTCGCTCTAGGATGTCTTGCTTAGAGAATCATGTGGTTATTCCGAGGGGCTAGAAACGGCAATGATCTTGTCCGTTTTGATCTTGTCCGCTTTGATCAAGTTCGGCCACCTTCATCATGTTAATAAGCTAGTGGTCGGGATACCCTTTCTTAAATGTAGCTAGGTGTTTCGAGAGATCTTCGTTGTTAACTCTGAGCGCCGGTTGGCGGGAATATAAAAAGTTGTTATGCGAAAGGGCGTAGTCAAATCAAGGGAATGTAGATGAAAGGTAGTTAACATGAGTATTTGTAATAAAACGCCCATTATCGTAGGCGTAGGTCAAGTTACAGAACAGGTTCCTGCGGATTTGACGTCCTGCTCTTCACATGCCGATTTAGCCGGTGAAGCTTCACGTCGTGCGATGAGCGATGCCTTGAATGACTCCCTAGCCGAGCATATCGATACCATAGCCTGTGTACGAACATTTGCCGATTCGCTTTCATCGATCAGTACATCGGCCTCTACCACCACTGTTGTCGGGTTTAACAATTTCCCCCGCTCTGTGGGCAATCGGATTGGCGCCAATCCAAGCTCCGCCGTGTACGAGGTTGCTGGTGGGCACTCTCCACAGAAGCTGGTTGGAGAATTTTTCGAGAAGTTAAACGCGGGTGAGTGTGACATGGTGTTGCTCGCTGGCGGCGAAGCAATGGCGAATATTAAAGTCGCATCAAAGAACAAAGTGCAGCTTGATTGGCGTGAAGAGGTTGCGGGGCAATTGGACGATCGAGGAGTGTTTGACGGTAGCCACTTGATCACTCGTATGGAGTTTGAACTTAATTTGATGCAGCCGGTTCAATTTTATGGATTGATGGAGCAAGCGCGCCGGGGCGAAAAGGGGCTGGGTGCTGACGGCTATAACCAGCAAATGGCCAATTGCTTTTCCAAACTGTCACGTGTGGCAGCAGACAATCCCTACGCCATGAATACAAAGAGCTATGAAGCGGAAGAACTGATTACGGTTACGGACAACAACAAGATGGTGTGTTCACCCTACCCGAAAAACCTGATCGCCAAAGATGGCGTTAACCAGGGGGCAGCGCTGCTGTTGACTACCGTTGGTAAAGCGAAAGAACTTGGGATCGCAGAAGAAAAGTGGACCTATTTGCATGGTTATGCCAACACTAAAGACCGTGTAATACTGAAACGCGAAAAAATTGGACGTTCCCGAGCATTGGAGTTCGCACTTAAAGGCGGGTTGGAAGCAGCGGGTAAAACAAGTGCCGACATCGATCATTTCGATATATACAGTTGTTTTCCTATTGTGGTCGCGGAGGCCTGTGATGTCATGGGCATTGAAGAAAATGATCCCAGGTCCCTCACCCAAACGGGAGGCCTCGCGTACTTCGGCGGCCCGGGAAATAATTACACTATGCACGGCATTGCATCGCTAGTAGAGACTTTGAGAAAAGATCCTGGCAGCTTTGGCATGGCATCTGGCAACGGTGGCTGGATGTCTAAACACTCTGTTGGAGTCTATTCAACCGCTGCGCCAGAAGGCGGATGGGCATCGTGTGACAGCAGTATGTTACAGATGGTTTTAGATAAAATCCCTGAAGTCGAAGTGGAACACAGTCCCCAGGGCGAGGCGGTGCTCGAAGCCTATATCATTAACTACGTAAAGGGTAATCCTTTCAACAGCGTCATCATTGGGCGGCTAAAAGGCAGTAATAGGCGCTTTTATGCCACCAACCCTTTTCTCGATTCCGATACGCTACAGCAAACTTTGAAGGGCGATTGTCTGGGGCAGAAGATCTTTGTTGAGGCGGACCCAAAAGGCAATCGTTACGCCTACAGTGAACCGCGACTTCTGGAGTTCTCGCCGAAGAAGGTAGAGGAATTTCAGGACAGCTACGAATTTTGCAAAGTGGCAAGAAACGGACACATATTAACGGTTACTATTAATAGACCCGAGACAAGAAATGCACTGCATCCGCCCGCTAACCAAGAGTTGGAAAACGTCTTCAATGCCTTCGAAAAAGACAAGGATCTTTGGGTCGCTATTTTAACGGGAGAAGGAGATGCCTCCTTCTCTGCGGGTAATGACTTAAAGTATATGGCCTTAGGCGGGGAAGTGTGGGTCCCTAAAACAGGCTTTGCAGGTATTACATCCCGCACCGATCGAACCAAGCCCATTATTGCCGCAGTAAATGGCGTAGCGCTGGGTGGTGGGCTGGAGATCGCCATGGCTGCTGACATTATCGTGGCGGTTGAGCATGCCCATTTTGGTTTACCGGAAGTGAAGGTCGGCCTTTTTGCGGGAGCGGGTGGTGTGCAACGGTTAACCCGGCAGATCGGACGCAAGAAAGCGGTTGAAATGATTATTACTGGCGAGCCCATTACGCCGCAAGAGGCACTGGATGCAGGCCTGATCAACTACGTGGTGCCAGCTGATCAGCTTATGAAGAAGGCTGAGGCGATTGCATTGAAGATTACAGAGGCATCTCCGATGGCGGTCTCCAGCAGCCTTCAACTGCTTAACGAAAGTTCTCGTTTTGCCAGTGAGGATGACGCCGTCACCTTTTCTCATACGGTGTTCGATAATCTTCTCAATAGTGACGACTTCTTTGAAGGCTCGATGGC
>JABIVN010000513.1 GCA_018667205.1 Gammaproteobacteria bacterium
CGAAGCGCTATCGACTATCCATTTGACCTTTACTATACGGGGCTACTCGGTAACATCGTGATGTTTCTAGTGGCTTACGGCAGTTCTTACGTCATCAAGCCAACAACAACTTAATTAACGAAGTGAATCGCTTGACTGAATTACCTGAAGATTTTGCACGACTAAACCTCCCGGAACCCCTGGAACGCGCAATTCTGGATCTTGGATTTCAACACACCACACCAGTGCAGGCGCAAGTGCTGCCGCACTCCTTGGACGGCGCAGACATTATCGCCCAGGCGCAGACAGGGACCGGCAAGACCGCGGCATTCCTGCTTTCCATCATTACTTATGACCTTGAAAATCCGACACTGGATTCTCGGCCGCCAGGGACGCCGTTTTCGTTGATCATTGCGCCGACCCGCGAACTGGTGATGCAAATTGCCAGCGATGCAGAATCGCTCGTTAAGTATACTGATATTCAGGTCGCCACCCTCGTTGGCGGGATGGACTACGAAAAACAGAAAACCAAATTGAAAAAGCCAGTCGATATTGTCGTCGCGACACCGGGCAGGCTCCTGGATTTCGCCCGTAACAATGTCGTTGATCTATCTGAAGTAGAAATCATGATCATCGACGAAGCGGACCGAATGCTGTCGATGGGATTCATTCCGGACGTCAAAGCTATCGTCAGCAGAACACCTCGCAAAGAAAACCGCCAAACACAGTTGTTTAGCGCAACTTATAGCGAAGATATTAAACGTCTTGCTAAATCCTGGACCCTTGATCCCGTTCGCATCGAGATCGCACCAGAGCAGGTAGCCATAGACACCGTCGAGCAGAAAGTTTTTCTTACTTCCGAAGACGAAAAGTACAAGGTGCTTTACAACCTGATCAAGGTTTATGAGATTGAACGGGTTCTCGTTTTTGCCAACCGGCGGGATCAATGCCGTAATCTGGAGTCCAAACTACGTCGACATGGCTTTAAAACGGGACTGTTGGCTGGCGATGTACCCCAGAAGAAGCGAATCCGAACCCTGGAAGATTTCAAGTCAGGTGAGATAGAGATACTAGTCGCGACAGATGTCGCTGGTCGTGGTCTTCATATCGATGACATCACACACGTTATTAACTACAACCTACCGGAAGACCCTGAAGACTATGTCCACCGTATCGGCAGGACAGGCCGTGCCGGCACCGAGGGAACCTCAATTACCCTCGCATGCGAAAATGATTCGTTCATGTTACCGAACATTGAAGCATTGCTTGGCGTCAGCCTGCATTGCGAGAACCCGCCAGAGAACCTGGGTGCAGATATCCCGGCACTGCCGCCGATGACTGCTGCAGAGCGCGCCAGCATTCCGAAACGCAACACGCGTGGCAATGGGCGACCAAACGATAGACAAAATAGCCACAGACGAAGGTAAACTTGCTCATTCGTAGATTTGGAACCAGAGCGTCTATATGACCGACAAACCGTTCCCGCTACTAACAGCGAAGGCCATCAGCGAGATGGGTGAAGTAAAACACGTCCATCAGTTTAATAAGAATGCCATTCGTCACACCAAGTCTATTGGCGAGATCCTTGGACTGGCACATCTAGGGGTTCACCTGGTCAGAGTTGAGCCAGGTAACGACACGACACAGTTTCATTTTCACCATCAGGATGAAGAGTTCGTCTACATTCTTGAAGGCCAAGGTACCGCAGAAATCGGTAATGAACTGGTTAACGTAAAAGCCGGTGACTTTATGGCCTTCACACAGAACTCGTTGCCCCACTGCATGCATAACGCCAGTACTGAAGATCTCGTTTACCTGATGGGCGGCACACGATCAGACATCGATATCTGTGACTACCCAAAATTGAATCGCAGAATGTATCGGGAAAACGGCAAAAAAACCTTTGTTGACCTGAGTCAGGTCGATGATATTTAGAGCAGCGTGGCTAATAACACTCGCCTGCCTCGCGGGATGCTCCTCGTTTTCCCACAACTCCATCCTCGGCCCAATTGGGACAATTACCGTCACCGCTGGGATACCCGCGGTGACCCGAAGCAACCGACCCTACATCCTGGCTAAGCACTCAAAAGTGTACATTGGTGACATCATCAGCACCGACCAACGGTCGACCGCCAGATTGGTCTTGGTCTCGGGGCAGACCATCGACATCCCCCCACAAACGCAGTGGCTTGTGATCGACGTGACCACAAACGGTATCGACTACAAATCCAGCTCCAGCCTTGTCCTGGGCGCATTACAGGTAAAAGGCCCCGGCGATACACCCCACGAATTTTTCATTCGCACTGCCATTGCTGAACTCCAGACCCTCGCTGAGCACTTTTGGCTGGGCTATCACAAGAAAGGAAACGCAGGCCTGATAGTGATTGCGATGGATGATATACCCCTGACAGTGCGCAACAGCAACGGTACAAGAACCTTATATGCGCCAAGGCAAACCACCACTGTCGCACCCGGCGCCGCACCTCAAAGCACCGTAGAATGGTCCGAACAAAAACTGCAGAACACCTTGGAGTACTACAAAGAACCAGCTTTCCCCGCTAATTGAAGTAGCTTATAAGCCTGACAGAAGCACAAAACCCCTAAAAAACTATTAATCTCTCCCCCATACGCTAGCTGGACGTGGTAAGATCTCGCCCGGCGCGTCTGTACACATCAAACGCCCATTCATCTATGGCGCTTCAAATCCGTCCTAAATGTTCTACTAGTTCATGTTCTGATTTTGTAATGGTGATAGCAAAAACAGAATTATTTTTTCACCAAAGGTAAGAGTGTTATGAGTAAAGGTACAGTAAAGTGGTTTAATGCGGACAAAGGTTTCGGTTTTATTACACCAGAAGACGGCGGTAAGGATTTGTTTGTTCATCATTCAGAAATCCAATCCGGCGGAGAGTATGCTACATTGAACGACGGCCAGACTGTTGAATTTGAAGTAGGCCAAGGCCAGAAAGGTCCCTGTGCAAATAAGGTTGTAGCTGTATAAACCTGTTGCACATAACGAATAGGTTAAGCGGGTGCGCTACGCGCAGTCGCTTACCTATGCGTTATTGGTTTAATCTCAGACTTCAGTGATCTTCCCGGCAGCAATAACCCGCATTAGCCCCTCATGCAGTAAGACCACTCATTGTTAACATAGATTATCCAGACTTGACGTAAACTACTAAGAACTAAATTCGTATAAATTACGCGGATTTTTAAAACTCCCTCAGCATCTCTTTCTCTCTTTCTCTTTCTCTTTCTCTCTTTCTCTTTCTCTTTCTCTCTTTCTCTTTCTCTTTTCTTCACCCACCACCCCCC
>JABIVN010000514.1 GCA_018667205.1 Gammaproteobacteria bacterium
TCTTGCGCAAAACCTGACCCAGGAAGCAAGTGACATCACCGTCGTCGACATGAATAGTGATCGACTCAGAGAGCTTCAGGACAGGTTCGATATTCGAACCGTTCGGGGCATGGCTTCTCATCCCGATATTCTGCGCCAGGCAGGCGCTGAGGATGCAGACATGCTTATCGCTGTGACGAACAGCGATGAGGTCAACATGGTCGCTTGTCAGGTTGCCTACACCGTCTTCAATACCCCAACAAAAATAGCCCGCATCCGCTCGTCCGCTTACCTAAGAGATGATGGGATTTTTCACAACGATGCAATGCCTGTCGATGTTATCGTCAACCCCGAGGCGATCGTCACTCACGACATAAGGCGTCTCATCGACAATCCCGGTGCATTGCAAGTCATGGATTTCGCGGAAGGCCAAGCACAGTTGGTCGGCATCAAAGCATATTACGGCGGCCCGCTTGTTGACCAGGAACTGCGTTATCTTCGCCAGCACATCCCCACGGTAGATACACGCGTCGCCGCGATTTTTCGTAAGAACAGGCCGATCATTCCAAAGGGTAATACTGTCATTGAAGCAGACGATGAAGTCTTCTTTATTGCCGCGAGCAGGGACATCAAGAACGTCATGTCCGAAATGCGCCGAGTCGAGAAACCCAATAAGCGCGTAGTGATAGCGGGAGGCGGACATATTGGTGAGCACCTGGCACGTACAATTGAGAGTAGATATGGTGTTCGAATTATTGAGCACAGCAGACAACGTTGCTACGAACTATCAGAGACGCTAGACCGAACGATTGTTTTGTCCGGCAACGCTTCTGACCGGGAGTTGCTGTTAGAAGAAAACATCGAAGAGACGGATGTTTTTTGTGCGGTGACTAATGATGACGAAGCCAACATCATGTCATCTATGCTCGCCAAAAGCCTGGGTGCCAAGAAGGTCATTACGCTAATCAACAACCCTGCATATGTCGACCTTATTGAAGGGGGAACCATTGATACCGTTATTAGTCCCCAACAGGCAACGCTTGGATCTATTCTTACCCACATCAGACGAGGTGACATCGCAAGAGTGCATTCGCTAAGACGAGGGGCTGCAGAGGCAATTGAGGCCATCGCCCACGGCGACAAATCCAGTTCGAAACTAATTGGCCGAAAAATCGAAGATATCGAACTGCCACCGGGGACTAACATCGGCGCTATCGTGCGGGGAGACGAAGTTGTGATAGCTCACGACGATATCGTTGTAGAGTCTGGGGACCATGTTGTGCTTTTCCTGGTCGACAAAGGGCGTATTAAAGATGTGGAGAAGCTTTTTCAGGCTCCACTCAGTTTCTTTTAAGTAACGTATGCACATTCAGATAGCCATTAGGATTGTGGGCATCCTGCTGATGATGTTCAGCCTAACAATGCTACCCCCTGTTCTCGTCTCGCTCGTTTATCAGGATGGCGTGACAGGCATTTTCACCAAGGCATTTGTCATTACCTTCGTGGTCGGTTTTGGTCTCTGGCTGATGTTTTCCAGGAACCAGGCAGAGATGCGTATCAAGGACGGTTTTCTGGTGACGGTGTTATTTTATATCGCCCTTGGCGCGTTTGGTGCGCTGCCATTTATCGACGAACATGGGCTAGCGCTCTCTATCCCGGACGCCCTATTCGAGTCTTTCTCTGGACTCACAACGACTGGCGCGACGGTGATTGTCGGGCTGGATGAAATACCGAAATCGATTCTTTATTACCGACAGCAACTTCAGTGGCTCGGAGGAATGGGAATCATTGTCCTGGCCGTGGCGATTTTACCCATGCTCGGAATCGGTGGGATGCAGCTTTATCGAGCAGAGACGCCGGGGCCCGTTAAGGATTCCAAGTTGACGCCCCGAATTAAAGAGACAGCGCTAGCTCTTTGGTCTATTTATCTCGGACTTACTGTTGCTTGCGCAATCGCTTATTGGAGCGCAGGAATGTCCGCCTTTGACGCCATTTGTCACAGTTTTTCGACTATCGCTATTGGTGGATTTTCTACTCACGATGCCTCAATTGGCTACTTCGATTCGTGGCTTATAGAGGCCATCGCGATCTTCTTCATGGTTCTGGCAGGGATAAATTTTGGGCTACACTTTTTTTCCTTTAAAGAAAGATCCCTCCTGCATTACGTTCGCGATGACGAGGTGAAGTTTTTTCTTTCTATTCTCCTGGCGGCCACAGTGGTCGTTACCGGGGTACTTTGGTACGAGCAGACCTATACCTTTGGCGAGGCGATTCGGTTTGGATTGTTTGAAGTGGTATCAATCTTTACCACCACCGGGTTTTCGACAACAGATTTTGCCGCATGGCCCAACATGTTGCCTTACTTGATTTTTTTCGGGGCATTCACGGGTGCCTGTGCTGGCTCTACCGGTGGGGGTATGAAGGTCATTCGGGTGATGTTGATTTGTAAACAGGGGTTGCGTGAAGTTCATCGGTTGATTCACCCTAATGCGGTTTTCCCTGTAAAAGTTAATCACAGGCAGGTTTCTCGACAGGTCATGGAAGCAGTTTGGGGGTTCTTTTCGATCTACGTGATCGTTTTTCTATTCATGCAGCTTGCGCTGATCATGACCGGGCTGGATTTTGTGACGGCATTTTCAGCCGTTGGTGCAACCATTAATAACCTGGGCCCTGGCCTTGGGACTGTTGCCTTACATTATGCCGATATATCAGATGCCGCCAAACTACTGCTCTGCTTCACGATGGCCCTTGGACGACTCGAAATTTTTACCCTACTGGTACTGTTTTCGCCGATGTTCTGGCGGAAATAGCGTGGAAAAAATGCCACAGAAAAAAATAGCGCTGGAAAGAATAGCGCTGGAAAGAATGGTACTAGAAAAACGCGCTGGAGAAATAGCACGCTAAACAGCGTTCGAATATGCACCCCCCTCAATCTATCTCACACCAAGGTTCCAATGGACAAAGTAGAAGACAAGTGGAATCGAATCTATTCAGAGCATCAGCGTGCTGGACGCGCGGCTGCAGTACTCACGGACAACAGCAACATTCTTCCCGTCACAGGGGTGGCCCTTGACCTGGCATGCGGTCTTGGATCGAACAGTTTGTTCCTGGCGGCAAGGGGCCTAGAGGTCCACGCCTGGGATATATCGACGGTAGCTATCAGCTGTCTTGCAAAACACGCCGACTCACAAGGGCTAAACATCCAAACACGGGTTTTGAACATTACGGCGTCGGTGCTACCGATCGATAGTTACGACCTTATTGTCATCAGTCATTATCTAGACAGGTCCCTGCCGCCGGCAATCTTAAATGCGACGCGTTCAGGTGGGGTTGTTTGCTATCAGACATTCACAGCAGAAAAAGAAATCAGTATAGGACCAAGCAATCCCAAATTCCTGCTGCAAAAGAATGAGCTGCAGTCATTCGTACCTGGCTGCGAAATACTCGCCTTCAAAGACGGGAGTAACAACACAAACAGTGATGACCCGCTAGCAGGTCGCGCCTTCATCGTCGCTCGGAAGCCTAAGTCTTAATCTCAGAAACTAGTGAACGCCATTGGGTTTATTGAACCGGTAAATTTTAGCTGACCCGGTAGGTCTCTCTCTGAAGCGTTTATATTCCCACTGATATTGCGCGGGTGCAATTTCAGCGCAAGTCTGCATTAAATCGTTGACCGCCCTGATCGACGTTATTTCATTGGTTTCATAGATAGATGGATCAGGCGCAAGTACATGAACCTCAAACAGTCCTTCGTCATTTCGTACCATCGCAATGCCAAGTGCTTTTGCACCCGTCTTCCGGAGAAGCCTGCTAGCGAGTACATCTGTTAAGGCTGGATGTCCAAAGAACGGTGCAAATTGCCCTGTTGCGGGTACCTGGTCAGGCAGAATCACGGCAGTTTCTCCGCTATTCAGTGTTTGGTACAGCTGCTTGAGACCAGAGCGGGTGGTTGGCACCATGTGATTCCCATATCGCCCACGCACCTTCCGCATCACCTTTTGCATGTAAGGCTGCCTGGGGGGGTGGTATAGTGCCGTCATCTGGCCATATCGCCGGTAAAAGACATTGAACAGTTCCCAGTTACCCATATGCGGCAACAGCACAAGAAGGCCGGCAGGATCGTTAAGATATTCCTGCAGTAAGGACTCATTGTGAACAACCTGAATCCACTCATCAAGTCGGTCAACGTCCCCTAGCCAGACGGCTGGCGTCTCCATCAATGTTTTACCCGTTTCAATGAGACTCTGCCTCGAAGCTTCCTCAGTACCTGCAAATTTGTCTGTCAAACCAGGTAAACAAAGTTCAAGGTTTGCGCTGGTCACCCGCGACGAGCGGGAATCGAGCTTAAAATTGATGATTCCGACAAGAATGCCCAAGCGCTGAGAGAGTTTTCTTGGCAACAGGCTCAATAGATAAAGCAGGATTCCTACCAAGGTAGATATCAATTTTTCATCCGAGCGCATTCCTTATATCTGAAACAACTCAAAAGGTGGTCATTGACCATCCCTGTAGCCTGCATATAAGCGTAGCAAATGGTTGAGCCGACGAACTTGAAGCCCTGTTTTTTCATGGTTTTGGACATACGGTCAGACGCAGGGGTCGTTGAGGGGACCTGTTTCAAAGATCGAAAGCTGTTTTGCTTGGGTTGATGATCAGCGAACTGCCAAACATAATTCGAGAAACTGCCTGTCCGCTCGCGTATATCCAAAAAGAGCCTGGCATTAGAGACTGCGCTTTCAACCTTAAGCCTATTGCGCACAATTTCCGGATTCTGGAGTAGCTCGTTGACTCGAGCAGGCTGGTATAACGCGATTTTTTCAGGGTCAAAGCCATCAAGGGCCCTGCGATAACCTTCCCGCTTCCTGAGCACGGTTAGCCAGGAGAGCCCGGCTTGAGCTCCCTCAAGCAAAAGTAACTCAAATAGCTGGTGGTCGTCGTAGGTTGGCAAGCCCCACTCGTCGTCATGATACCTTTCGTACAAATTGTTACCGAGACACCAGCCACATCTGTTGATTTCATCTGCCATGGGGAGGAGGTTATCTGATTTCCGATCGCCGATGTATACTTACGCCGTTTTTTGACCCGGGTCATCGCCATATCCGTCAACTTCCAATGTTACAAAGAGAACCTCAATGACATTTCAGAACCTTATCCTATCTCTGCAAACCTTTTGGTCCGAGCAGGGCTGTGTGCTGATGCAGCCTTACGACATGGAAGTTGGCGCGGGTACCTTTCATCCAGCAACTTTTTTGAGGGCCATCGGCCCAGAGAACTGGCAAGCGGCGTATGTTCAACCCTGCCGTAGGCCCGCAGACGGGCGATATGGGGAGAATCCAAATAGGTACCAATACTATTATCAATACCAGGTAGTAATGAAGCCCTCACCCCCGAATTTTCAGGCGCTATACCTTGCGTCGCTGGAACATTTGGGCATAGATACCAAGACTCACGATATAAGGTTCGTAGAGGATAACTGGGAGTCGCCTACACTGGGAGCCTGGGGCTTGGGATGGGAGGTCTGGATGGATGGAATGGAAATCACGCAGTTCACGTACTTTCAGCAGGTTGGTGGACTCGAATGCTACCCGGTAATGGGTGAGATCACTTACGGATTAGAACGACTGGCGCTTTACATTCAAGGCGTAGAAGACTTTAAAGACCTTGTCTGGGCAGAGAAGGGTGACAAGAAAGTTACCTACGCGGATGTCTACCATCAGTATGAAGTTGAAATGTCACGCTTCAATTTTGATATGGCAGATGTCGAAGGACTGTTTGCTCAGTTTGATTTTTGCGAGAGGGAAACGACACGCCTGCTAGAGGCGGACTTGCCGCTTCCGGCCTACGAGTTTGTCATGAAGGCTTCTCATGCGTTCAACCTCCTGGATTCTCGGCACGCGATATCGGTCACCGAACGGCAAAGGTTTATTTTGAGAGTAAGGGCGCTGTCTCGCGGAGTGGCTCAAAAGTATTTCGAGTCCAGACAGGCGCTGGGGTTTCCACTGGCTGACGAAGATACCCGTGCATTTGTAGAAAAGGAGTTAAATCGTGGTAACTAAGCCGCTTTTATTTGAGCTGGGTACTGAAGAGCTTCCGCCTAAGTCGCTCAACAATTTACGGCAGGCGTTACATAGAAATATCGAGTCTGGTCTCGAACAGGCCGAATTATCACATGGAGAGGTTGAAAGCTTCGCCACACCCCGTAGGCTCGCAATCTTGGTTCACGAGCTAGCGGATCGACAGCCAGATCAGAACGTCGAGAGGCGCGGGCCGGCGGTAAAGTCAGCGTTCAATGAGGATGGCGAACCGACCAAAGCGCTAGCGGGGTTCATGAGGGGTTGCGATGTGGCAGACCCATCCCAACTTGACACAGTGACCACTAATAAGGGCGAATATCTTGTCTATCGAGCCACAAAAATCGGGCTAGACTTACCGTCCTTGTTAGAAAAGCTACTGAAGTCTTCCCTATCAACGCTGCCCGTAGACAGAAAGATGCGGTGGGGCAAGAGCAGGCTGGAGTTTGTTAGGCCAGTACAATGGCTCGTTTGCCTGTATGGTAATGCCGTTATGCCGGTCGAACTGTTCGGCAAACAGGCTAGTAACATTAGCGCTGGTCATCGATTCATGTCTGGTGGGGAGTTTAAGATCGCTAAGGCTAACGATTATCTTGAGCTGTGCAGGAAAAACTTTGTTTTACCGCACTTTGACGAACGGAAGAGCGTTATTCGCGAGCAGGTAATGGACCTAGCGGCCCAGGAAGAGGCCCAACTCGAACTAGATGAAGATTTGCTGGACGAGGTGACGTCTCTCGTCGAATGGCCAAGGGCCCTAGCGGGGGGGTTTGACAGGACATTTCTGGAAGTACCGCCAGAGGTGTTGATATCCGCGATGAAAGAGCACCAACGTTATTTTCATCTTGTCGATAAAAGCGGGAGGCTAGTACCCAGGTTTATCACTATTTCCAATATAGAGAGCCTTGATAGTTCACAGGTCGTAGCAGGTAACGAACGGGTCATAAGACCCCGTCTTGCGGATGCCGCGTTTTTCTTTGAGCGAGACACTCGAACCTCTCTGGCGGAAAAATTTGGACGGCTAGAGAACGTGGTATTTCAGGCTGACCTTGGCACCTATGCAGAGAAGTGTCGCAGAATATCGGAGCTTGCTGGCTACATAGCGCAACAGCTTGATCTAGATAAGGACGCTGCAACGCGGGCAGGCCTTCTCTGTAAGGCCGATTTGGTGAGCGATATGGTGAGCGAATTCCCGGATCTGCAGGGAACGATGGGTAGCTACTACGCTAGGCATCATAATGAGGCAGATGAAGTTTGTACAGCGATTGGTGAGCACTACCGACCAACTCAAAGTGGCGGTATTTTGCCTACTTCTGAGATGGCATCCTGCGTTGCGCTAGCAGACAAGATCGATAGTCTTGTAGGAATCTTTGGCATAAACCAGCCCCCAACGGGGTCACGAGATCCCTTTGCACTTCGCCGACAGTCTCTAGGCGTAATTAGAATTTGTGTAGAGAACCAACTTAATATTCCTTTGGATGGCTGTTTGGCTGAGTCCTCCAGACTTTACGGTAAGAGTTTCGGCACCACGAGTGTGTTGAATTACATCGTGGAAAGATTGACAGGTTACTATCAGGAACAGGGCATTACGGGTGATGTGGTGGAGGCTGCAACGAACAGCGCCAGCACCTCTGTCAATCTGCTACAAATAGACGACGTTGTTCGAACCCTGCAGTCTTTTAAAAATGGACCGGCGGCAGTCAGTATCGTGTCGGCGAATAAGCGCGTCGCAAACTTCCTTAAGAAAGCCGGCCCGAAGGACCAAGTGGGTGATTTCGACCCAGCGCTTGCAAGCGATAAAGCGGAAGTAATGCTAGGTCGTGCGCTAGCAGCGTTAGATCTCAGTGACAGTAAAGGAGCCGGTGCAAAGCTAGAGAGACTCGCGAGTCTTCAGGAACCGGTGGATCAATTCTTCGATGAAGTGATGGTCATGGCGGAAGACGAAAAAGTAAGGAAAAACCGCTTGAGCCTGCTTAGCGAGTTAAGACATCAGTTCCTTGAAGTAGCGGATTTCTCGCTATTACAATAAGAATAGCCTTCGGTGAGCTTCGGTAATGAATAGTTTTGTCGTACTAGATCGAGACGGCGTCATCAACCGGGATTCCATGGACTATATCAAGTCCGCAGATGAATGGGTGCCGATTGCTGGGTCCCTAGAAGCGATCGCGCTACTGACAGTAAACAAAATCGATGTTTATATCGCGACCAATCAAGCTGGCATCGCTCGAGGTAAGTTGACACTCGATGCGCTAGATCGCATTCACAAGAAACTGATTAATGAAGTAGAACTAGCGGGAGGCAAGATTGTTGACATCAAGTTCTGCCCGCACCACCCAAAAGAAGGATGCGGCTGTCGTAAGCCAAAGCCAGGGTTGTTGGAAGCCTTGGCAAAGACCCACCAACTCGACCTAAAGAAAGGCTGCTATGTTGGTGACTCACTGAAAGATCTAAGGGCTGCTGAGGCCGCGGGTTGCGCCGGTATCCTGGTACTAACTGGAAACGGCATCGAAACCCGACAACTGCGACCAGCGCATGAACACGTGTTTCAGGATCTTCTTGCCTTCGCTCGGGATATGACCTCCTAAGATCAAAGTGCGGTCATCAGCCCTTAAACGTCAAGGTTAGCAACGGCTAAGGCGTTTTGCTCGATAAACTCACGCCGCGGTTCAACCTGGTCACCCATTAACGTCGTAAATACCTGATCAGCTGCAATGGCATCTTCAATGGTTACCCGTAACATTGTTCTGCTACGAGGATCCATGGTCGTTTCCCAAAGCTGATCCGGATTCATCTCACCAAGTCCTTTGTATCTTTGGCGGCTCTGTCCCCTTAGCGCTTCCGTCTGCAACCAAGTCAACGCTTCAGCTAGCCCAGCGACGCTTTCAGATTTTTCACCTTTTCGAACCTGTCCATTTTCTTGAACAAGGCCGTCGATTCGTGCCTGAAAACCAGCAAAAGCTTGGTAGTCGGCTGACGAAAAGAAATCACGGTTAAGAGCATAATGGCGCCTTACACCGTTACGCACGGTGGTTACGTGCGGATAATAAAGGTGCCTGTCCAGGTCTTCCTTGACCGTTACTTCGTATTGAATACGTGGAGTATTGAAGGGCGAAAGCTTAGTTTCCAGTTGCTCGGTCCACATCTGAACTTCTGTCTGCTCCTTTAATTGTTCCGGCGTTAGTCCGGGCAGGTAGATCATCTCGCCTAGCACAGGAAGCGGGTACACCCGCTCGAGCCGTTTCATCATCGTTAGAATGGTGTAATAACGCTCGGCAAGATCACGAAGCTCGTCGCCGCTGACTTCTTCGCCATTACCCCGATCAAGACTAGCGTCCTCAAGCGCGACTTCGAGTAGGTAGCGAGTTAACTCGGCTTCATCTTTAATATATCGCTCTGATTTACCTCGCTTCATTTTGTACAAGGGAGGCTGTGCAATCAAAAGGTGCCCACGCTCGATGAGTTCAGGCATATGTCTGAAGAAAAAAGTTAGAAGTAGGGTACGGATATGAGCACCGTCAACATCAGCATCGGTCATGATAATGATTCGGTGGTATCTGAGTTTATCGGGGTCGAATTCATCTCGCCCAATACCACACCCCAATGCAGTAATCAGTGTTCCCACCTCGACAGACGAGAGCATTTTGTCAAACCTGGCCTTCTCGACATTCAGAATTTTGCCCTTAAGTGGCAATATCGCCTGATTTTTTCGATCCCTGCCTTGTTTAGCGGAGCCTCCGGCTGAATCACCCTCCACCAGATAAATTTCTGAATTAGCGGGATCTTTTTCCTGACAGTCCGCTAGTTTACCGGGCAATCCAGCGATATCTAACGCTCCCTTACGCCGTGTCATCTCACGGGCCTTACGTGCAGCTTCGCGTGCCCTAGCAGCATCAATCATTTTTTGGACAATTGCTTTCGCCGCCTGAGGTTTCTCCAGCAAGTACTCGGAAAAATAACGACCCATTTCCTGCTCTACGGCGGTTTTCACCTCTGAAGACACCAATTTTTCCTTGGTCTGCGAGGAAAACTTGGGGTCAGGTACTTTCACTGAAATAATCGCTGTTAACCCCTCTCGTGCGTCGTCCCCTGTTGCATTGGCTTCAGACTTCTTAGCGAACCCTTCACGCTCAATATAGTTGTTGAGACTTCGGGTCAATGCACCTCTAAAACCAGCAAGGTGAGTACCGCCGTCACTCTGAGGAATATTGTTCGTATAGGCGAGCACAGTTTCCTGATAAGAATCGTTCCATTGGAGTGCAACCTCCACACCTGTACCATCTTCCCGGTCTACGGAAAAATGGAATATGTCATTAATGGGCGTCTTGTTATTGTTAAGAAATTCGACGAAGGTTCGTAGCCCACCATCATAGTTGAATTTTTCATGCTTGCCGCTACGTTCATCGGTCAATTGGATCGACACACCTGAATTAAGGAACGACAGTTCGCGAAGCCTTTTAGCCAAGATATCATAGTGGAATTTTATATTGCTAAAGGTCTCAGGTGATGGCTTGAAGCGGCAACTGGTACCGGTTTCTGTGGTTTCACCTACAACGTGTAGTGGGGAAGCAGGCACACCATCATGATAGGTTTGTTCCCATATCTTCCCGTCACGCCAGATGGTCAGGTTAAGCTCAGATGATAAGGCGTTAACAACAGACACGCCTACGCCATGCAGACCGCCTGAAACCTTATAGTTGCTGTCATCGAATTTTCCACCAGCATGCAGAACGGTCATAATGACTTCTGCAGCGGACTTGCCCTCCTCTTCGTGTATATCCGTAGGTATTCCCCGCCCATCATCAGAGACAGTAATGGACTCGTCAGGATGGATCGTAACCTTGATATCAGAGCAATGCCCTTCCAGAGCCTCGTCAATAGAGTTGTCGACTAACTCCTGCACCATGTGGTGTAGACCGGTACCGTCGTCAGTATCTCCGATATACATACCGGGCCGCTTTCTTACGGCATCCAGGCCCTTTAGGACCTTGATACTGGAGGAGTCGTAGGATTTGTCGTCTGTCATTTAATGCTCCTGTACTTGTACTTCGCCATGTTTCACGTGAA
>JABIVN010000515.1 GCA_018667205.1 Gammaproteobacteria bacterium
ACTTCACCGGTATGGATGGACCCATGGCTCGCTTGGAAACCCACACGTCTTAGTACAACCGGACCATCAATCCAGGGTAAATCTGATTGATCTGGAAAAAGCCCGACCCGGCAGATGGTATATCCAAAAAGATTTGTCACGTTTCCTGCGAAAGGCCAGTTGTTTCAGTCAGGCGGAAACCAAACACTTTCTTGACTGTTATTCGCTGGCCCTCGCTCGCTAGTCACGCGTCTCGCCGCCGAGGGCGGAGAACAACTCTGGCAGGAAGCGCGAAAGCTCCAGGGTCATATTAACAAACGCTGCATCCAGTGCAGCAATCGGGTCAATGTCTTCTTCTACAGAATCGTCACTGGAGAGGATTTTGATTTGGCGCAGGACGATGTCCTTGTCGACGCTGACCTTTAGGTCATCGTGCCAGATAAGAGAAAGTTTCGAGCAGACTTTCCCGGCATCCAGATGCGAACGAATTTCTCCGGTGTTTAGATCCTGGCGACGACAGCTTATGGCGCTGTTGTCTTCAGGGTCGATAAGGTCGCACTGGTCTCCCAGAGCAAAGTTGTCAGGCAGTCTGCCTGATCGTAACCAATGCGTATAAGAGTCGGTTGGCTTGGCCTTTACCTGGGGAGGCACGACTTTAAGGCTCCCGATAGTTTCCCTTAAACAGTTAAGAAACATTTCTGCTTCCGGGGAAGAGGCGGTATCAATCACGAGCAGGTCGTCGGTCGTGCTGATGTAGCCGAATATCTGTTTCGATTTAGGTAGGGCGCGGGGCAACAGTTCGGCAAGCGCATCTTCCTTCAAGCGCTGTTTTTCCTTGGCCCGAATCGGTCGGGCCTCCATCGACTCCACTCTTTCTATCTTTTCGTTCAAGATGTCCGCGAGTGCGCTACTGGGCACGACCTTGTCTTCCCGCTTTGCACAAAGCAGAAAGCAGCCCGAGACTTCATGGACAAAATCTCCTTGCGCGATGGGTGGAATCCAGCCAAATGATGAGGGGCGGATGCCGCTGCAAGGGGTAAACTCCCTTTCTCCCAGAAAGTCGTCTAGTTGTTCGCCAGTGATGTCCAGGGATTGGGTCATTCGATAGATGTGGGCGTTTTTAAATATCATAATCAGTTCTTATTGCTGGGTTGTTCTTTACCCTGGTTCGAGGTCCGCGCCCGGGGGTGAGAAACAGATTCTACACTATGGTGCGGCTGAATAAGGAGCCTCTCGATAAAGAGCCCTGCTATAATTGTGATTTTGGGTGGCCAAATAGATGTTGCAGGTTCGAAACGCAGGATGTGAAAGGGATGAGAGGCTACTATTTGAAGATCTGTCGTTCTCTCTTTCACCGGGTGAGCTGCTCCAGGTCGTTGGTGGCAATGGCAGCGGCAAAAGCACCTTGCTCAGGGTTCTTCTCGGGCTGTATACGGAATGCTATGGCGATATCGACTGGGCATTAGATAGGCCGCCGCTGTATCTGGGCCACCGGCTGGGCATCAAACAATCCCTGACCGTGATCGAGAACCTGCGATGGTTCGGTGTCCTGCGTGAAGAAGCGGTGAATGAGGCTCGAATCGAAGAGGCTGTGTATAAACTCGGTTTATCCGGCTTTGAGGACTCACTGTGCTCGCACTTGTCTGAGGGGCAGCGAAAGCGCGTTGCGCTGGGACAATTTCTTATTATAGACAATCCCTGCTGGGTAATGGACGAGCCTTTTAGTGCTATTGATGCTGACGGCCTGTCTTTTCTGATGGCTATTTTACAGGAGCACCTGGATGTTAACGGGGGCATCATTATCTCAACTCACCAGCCAATCGCGATAGATAGGCCTATTAATACGCTGGCACTACAATGAATCTGTTTATCGCGTCAGTTCAAAGGGATCTGCTGGTTCATTTTCGACATCCGTCGGAGGTGCTGAACCCGCTGGTATTTTTTATCGTCGTCATCAGTCTTTTCCCGCTGGGCATTGGTCCAGAGCCGGGGCAGTTAAAGGAAATCGCGCCGGGTATTGTTTGGGTAGCGGCTTTACTGGCGACGCTGATGTCGATGGATTCGATGTTTCGTTCTGACTTTGAAGATGGCTCTCTTGAGCAGATCGTATTATCCGAGCAATCAACGTTTATCTTCGTGTTAGCCAAGGTTGTTTCGCACTGGTTATTATCGGGTTTACCGTTGGTTTTGCTCATGCCGCTTGCCGCGCTCTTGTTATTCCTTGACGAAGCGGGAGTCTGGGCGCTTACG
>JABIVN010000516.1 GCA_018667205.1 Gammaproteobacteria bacterium
AAGAGATCGTTGGGCTTGAAGAGGCAGGGGTCAATGTCAGGGACCGACTCTACATTTCAAGTGGTTGTCCGTTGATCCTTCCGCACCATATCGCGCTGGATAAGATGCGCGAAAACGTTCGTGGGAACCAGAAAATTGGCACGACCGGGCGTGGCATAGGGCCGGCTTATGAGGACAAGGTCGCCCGCCGCGGCTTAAGGGTCGCTGACCTCTTTGACGGTGAGAGCTTCAAGGAAAAGCTTGAGGAAATCATGGATTACCATAACTTTGTCCTCAAGAATTATTTCCATGCGGAAGCCGTTAGCCTGCAAGAAAACCTTGATGCTTCCCTTGCCTATGTAGACCAGCTGCGACCCATGGTGAAAGATGTTGTCGACGAACTGAGCCAGCGCAGAAAGGCCGGTGAAAATATTCTGTTCGAGGGTGCTCAGGGCTCGCTCCTGGATATTGACCAGGGAACATATCCGTATGTCACGTCATCCAATACAACGGCTGGTGCGATTGGCAGTGGCTGTGGGGTAGGTCCGCTTGACCTGGACTATATTCTTGGCATTACGAAGGCTTACACCACGAGGGTTGGCTCAGGCCCCTTTCCAACAGAATTGTTCGATGCGGTGGGAAGTCACCTTGCTAGCGTCGGCAAAGAGTTTGGATCAACCACGGGCCGGCCCAGGCGGTGTGGCTGGTTTGATGCACACGCACTGCGAAGAGTTATCAGCATTAACAGCCTTTCTGGTTTATGCATCACCAAGCTAGATGTCCTGGATGGACTGGAGAAAGTCGCGATCTGTGTTGGCTATGAAAACCCTGACAGCGATTCGCCGACACCGATTTATGAAGAGTTGCCTGGCTGGCAGGACGCCACCGCTAAAGTGAAAACGATGGAGGGTTTGCCGGCAAATGCTCGAGCCTACCTAGAGAGAATCGAAGCGATCTGTGAAGTGAAAGTGGATTTTGTTTCTACGGGCCCCGATCGAGAAGATACCGTTGTCCTGAATGAACCTTTTGGCTAACGTCAGGACGGAAATATGCAACCGTGAGGTAAGGGTTTTGTACCACGCGACCTATCCAAGCGGTTCCTAAGCTAAAAGCGACAGTATTGCCGCCGCCTAGGTCAGCGCGAGGCCGCCGATTGTGGGCTGATAGCCAACTTTGGCCCGTTGCAGGAACGTGGCGTATCTGGGTGGATTGCGACAGCACAACGCCGTGGTCATGTTAAGCGAGCGTTGCATGTTAAGTGTCTGCAGGCTGCGCGATAGCCCTGAAACCAGTTAATTGTCAGCCAAGCCAGTAGCACGGCGAAATGTCCGTGATTTGTCTGAGAAATACAGGGCCCAGTTTAGCGACCAGCGTTAACCGATAAGGTAACCGAAAGGGATCAACCGAAAAGGGCTAATCAACAAGTTGAACTGATCCAACAACGTGTCATTAAATGACGTTAATACAAGTTGTTGGTGCCGAGGAGAGGACTTGAACCTCCACGGGGTTGCCCCCACTAGCACCTGAAGCTAGCGTGTCTACCAATTTCACCACCTCGGCAAGAGGAAGCGCAGGGTACAATTACCAGACGGGACCTGTCAATTACAAAGTACACGAAAAGAAAAGGAGGTCAGCCAATGAAAGATCCGCACTCCAAGCGCGAGCAGGGAAAGTACGAGTATCCCATTGCCAGTCGCGAAGCGATACTGAGTCATATGGAGACGGTGGGTGAGCCTCTTTCGTTCAAGCGGCTTGCCAAAGAACTCGATATTGATAACGCCCGAGACCGGGATGCGCTGACGCTCAGGTTGAGAGCGATGGTGCGGGATGGTCAGGTCGTCGTTGATAGCAGAAACGTCTATGCCATTGCGAACAAGTTGGCACTTTTTGCGGGTAGGGTATCGGCCCACTCTGATGGCTTCGGCTTTCTGATTTGCGACGATGAACGAGATGACATATTTCTTTCCCATCGGCAGATGCGCGCCGTATTTCATGGCGACAAGGCGTTGGTGCGTGTCCGCGGCAGGGATCACCGGGGCAGGGATGAAGGTGAGATCGTGGAAGTGCTCACCCGCAACACGCTCGAACTGGTGGGCCGTGTTCATTTTGATAAGCATCTCGCATTGCTGGAATCGCTAAACCGGCGGATCGATCATGAGATTTTAATCGACGACCCCAGCGAGGAAATAAAGGAAGGCCGCATTGTGGTGGCCAGAGTCACCCAACAACCGACCCTCCATGGGATGGCTACCGTTGAAATAGTCGCCGTTCTTGGTGACCACCTGACGCCGGATATGGAAGTAGAAGTCGCACTGCGAAATAATGACATACCGGTAGAATTCTCTGACGACGTGCTTACGGACGTTGACCAGTTGCCCTTTGAAGTAACGCCCGCGCAGAAACGCAAGCGAGAGGACCTAACGCATCTGGATTTCGTTACCATTGATGGTGAAGACGCGCGAGATTTCGACGATGCTGTTTACTGTGAAAGGCGTCGTGGTGGATATCGACTGTTTGTCGCCATCGCCGATGTTGCCAATTATGTACTGCCAGGGTCACCTCTGGATCAGGAGGCCTACAAGCGCGGTACTTCTGTGTATTTTCCACAATATGTAGTACCCATGTTGCCGGAGAAACTTAGCAATGGCCTATGTTCGCTGAACCCGGAAGTTGACCGCCTGGTGATGGTTTGCGAAATGACGATATCTGACCAGGGGCGTATCGGCAGTTACGAATTCTACGAGGGGCTGATTCATTCCAAAGAGCGGCTAACCTACACCATCGTGGGTGACTGGATCGAGCGCGAAGAATTCCCCCGGCACGAAGACAGCTTGGGGAATATGCTTGATCTCGCAAGAATATTGATCAGCACAAGAACTGAGCGCGGCGCCTTGGACTTTGAGACACGGGAGGTCAGTTTTGCTTTCAATGCGCAGGGAAGAGTTTCAGATGTGAATCTCATCACTCGAAATTTTGCACACCGATTAATCGAAGAATGCATGTTGTGTGCAAATGTCTGTGCGGCGAAGCTTGTATCAAAGCTCGAATTACCGGGTCTTTTTCGGGTTCATGAAAAGCCTGAAGAAGAAAAGATTGAGTATCTGGCGGAGTTTCTTGAAAGCTTTGGGATCAATCTTGGTGCGGGAACTCCGCAAGATTACCAAAGC
>JABIVN010000517.1 GCA_018667205.1 Gammaproteobacteria bacterium
ATCGGAAAGATCTGCAAAAATAGGTGATGCCAGCGGCGCCTTGGGATTAGTGTCACCGAGATAATAGGCTGCAAAAATCGACATGGCCTCCGGTGACAACATCGCGTCTGACTTCGCATTAGCCGCCATACTGCTACCCGTCATTGCAAGGTCCACCCAGGGGGACATAAGCACGGCTACTTTAGGCAGTTTTAAGCCAAGATTTTTTAAGTTAACCATCAGCGCAACTGCCAACCCACCTCCCGCTGAATCCCCAGCGACGGCTATTTTATCAGCGGCGAATCCCTGCTCCAGCAGCCACCGATAGCTGTCAGCGGCGTCGTCCACCGCTGCCGGAAAACGATGTTCCGGCGCCAGGCGATAATTAACGACCAATACTTTTGAACCTGCCTCCTTCCCGAGTCGCCAGGCAATATCACGATGGCTGTCAGGGTCTCCAAAGACATAGCCACCACCATGAAAATAAAGAATCACTGAATCCTTGGGCGCCCCTGGCCACTCAACCCATTCAGATGGCACACCGCCGGCGTCTACCTGAGTGGACTTAACGGCCTCTGGGATTTTCCCGCCAAAGCCACCTGGACGCGCCCGAAAGGCCACAGGATCATCGAGTTTCGCCATCTGTTTCTTAATAGTCAGACGCATAAACAAGGATAATAAACTCGCCCTGATGCTCATGTGACAATTTCCTGTTATTTACGCGTAATCCGATATCATACCCTGCCCCCCATGGCCATGCACTGTATGCCAAGCGATATCCGCGCAATTGAAGACTTCAAGTGGTGTATTAAAAGTCCCGCGCTTATGCAGTTCGAGGATGATCAATGCTGGCCAAAAGATGGCTGGTTTAAAAAGTGGACGCTAGCGCCGCTAACCACGCCAAAGCTGACTGAATACAAGTTAGGATTGAGGTTCGAAGCTATTGTGGCTCATTGGATCGACATAGAACCCTCGCTCAATCTGTTAGCAAAGAATCTGGTTGTTCACGACGGGAAACGCACTATCGGCGAATTTGATCTTATTGTGGAAAATGACGGAACCGTTGAGCACTGGGAACTCGCCGTAAAGTTTTATCTCGGTACAGGCGATGTGTCAAACCCGGACAATTGGCATGGACCAGACCCCTCTGACACGCTGGCCCTTAAGATCAATCGGATGACGTCTCACCAGCTTAGGCTTTCCCAACATCCTGCAGGACGACAACTTCTTGAACAAAAGGGATGGAACGTTCAGCGGGCCCGCAGCCTGGTGAAGGGACGTCTGTTTCACCCGTATCAGACTTTTTGTCTGCAACAATTTCCGATTCCCCTGAACGTCAACCCAGGGCATGCAAAAGGCTGGTGGCTCACGGATGCTCAATTCGCACTGCAACCAGAACTAAAGCGCGGTAATTTCGTGATCCTCGAGCGATCTAACTGGCTTGCGCCACTATCTTCTGCAGAGAATGCTCCAATAATGGACCACCACCAGATGGTTTCGTTTTTGTCTGGTATTGAATCTAAAGGCACAGTACCTGTGGCGCAACTCAACGGAGATGGTGCAGAGTTGTCACGAGGCTTTGTCGCTTTCCCACAATGGCTACACGACATTGACGCTCGGAAGGTCTAATTGGGGACCGTTTTTAAATCCTGAAACTGAAGCTCATGCAATGTCTGGTAAAGACCTTTTAGCTCAAGCAGTTCCTGCTGGGTCCCATATTCAATAACTTTACCGGACTGCAGCACCAGGATTTTATTAGCCTGCTGAATGGTTTGAAGTCGATGTGCGATCAGGATGGCGGTACGGTCGACCATCAACTTCTCAAGGCCGTCCTGAATCAGCCGCTCTGTCTCTGTATCGATACTGGCGGTCGCCTCGTCAAGCACTAACACCTCGGGGTCGGCAGCCAACACCCTCGCAAAGGCGAGTAACTGACGCTCACCCTGAGAAAGGTTAGTGCCTCTTTCCTGCAGCAGCGTATCGTAGCCGTCTCGCAGTGATGAAATAAAGCCATGTGCGTTAACAGTCTTGGCTGCCGTAATAGCCATATCCCGAGTAATTGTTGGGTCGCCCAGCAGAATGTTGTCTAAAATAGTGCC
>JABIVN010000518.1 GCA_018667205.1 Gammaproteobacteria bacterium
AATCCCGCTCGAACAGGTAGACAGCGCTGCCCAGTGCGTCGCAAAAGATCTGAACTTCAACATGTCGGGGCTGTTCAAGATACTTTTCTACGAGCATGTCGCTGTCGCCGAAGCCTGATAGGGCTTCTCGCTTTGCTGCGGCAAGCGCCTCATCAAACTCCCCCGGGGCATGGACTTGTCGCATGCCTTTTCCACCGCCACCTGACACTGCCTTCAACAATACTGGGTAGCCAATCTCTTCGGCTGCGTTCTTTAGCAACTTAGGGTCCTGGTCCGCGCCGTGATATCCGGGCAGTAAAGGTACGCCGGCCTCTGCCATCAGTATTTTTGCGGCAGATTTGGAACCCATGGCCCTAATGGCAGCTTCCGGTGGGCCGATGAAAACGACATTGTTGGTTTCACAGAGTTGACAGAATAGGGCGTTCTCCGATAGAAATCCGTAGCCGGGATGAATCGCCTCGCTGCCAGTTTGTATTGCGGCTTGTAACACATTTTCCATTAAC
The DNA here is from genome assembly GCA_018667205.1 of Gammaproteobacteria bacterium. GTDB lineage: Bacteria > Pseudomonadota > Gammaproteobacteria > Pseudomonadales > Azotimanducaceae > UBA9659. Next base: position 504 of record JABIVN010000518.1, read on the forward strand.
AGGTATGAGGCTGCGGGTGCCGAGCCGCCAATATGCACCGCCTCATCGGCCATCTGCACGTGTAGGGCGTTTGAATCAGCATCTGAATAGACAGCCACCGTTCGTATGCCGAGTTTTCTGGCGGTTCGAATCACCCTGCAGGCGATCTCGCCGCGGTTTGCGATAAGAATTTTGGCAAACATCTAGTGGACTCCTGTGCGAAAAATTGAAATGTTTTAGCTACATCCTAAAGACGCCGAAACGTGTCTCAGCGATTGGCTTATTAAGTGAGGCGGATAGGGCGAGCCCTAGGATGCGCCTGGTGTCCGTTGGATCTATCACGCCGTCATCCCAAAGTCGTGCGCTGGCGTAGTAGGGATGCCCTTCAGTATCAAAGTTATCGATGATCGGTCGTTTGAAAGCCTGTTCATCCTCGATGGCCCATTCGTCGCCGGCATTTTCAATTTGTGTTCGTCTTACCTGGGCAAGCACGCCGGCCGCTTGTTCACCGCCCATGACTGAAATCCGAGCATTGGGCCACATGAACAGGAAGTTAGGATCATAGGCGCGACCGCACATCCCGTAGTTTCCGGCGCCGTATGAGTTGCCGATAATGAGGGTCAGTTTGGGTACCTTGGCACTCGCCACGGCCGTTACCATCTTGGCGCCGTGTTTGGCGATGCCGCCGGCTTCATACTGTTGCCCGACCATGAAGCCGGTAATGTTTTGCAGGAAAATGAGCGGGATTTTTCGTTGTGCGCACAGCTCAATAAAGTGTGCGCCTTTTTGTGCAGACTCACTGAACAAGACGCCGTTGTTACCGACGATGCCGACAGGATAGCCGTACAGCCTGGCGAAACCGCAGACTAAAGTGGTGCCATAAAGTGCTTTGAACTCGTCGAACTCAGAGCCGTCGAAGACGCGAGCGATGATCTCGCGAACATCGTAAGGTTGGCGGACATTTTTTGGTACGATACCCTTGAGGTCGCTGGCCGGGTACAGGGGTTCAACACTATCTTTTACGTCTAGTGAAAGGGGTTTTACCCGATTCAGTCTTCCGACAGCATTTCTGGCAAGTTGAAGCGCATGATGATCGTTTCTGGCGTAGTGGTCGGTTACCCCGGAATCTCTGGAATGTACCTCTGCGCCGCCTAGTTCCTCGGCGGTTACTTCCTCACCCGTCGCCATCTTGACGAGGGGAGGGCCAGCCAGAAAGATCGTCCCTTGGTTCTTCACGATGATGGATTCGTCTGCCATAGCAGGCACATAGGCACCACCTGCTGTGCAGGAACCCATCACAACCGCTATCTGGGGGATGTTCAATGCCGACATGTTGGCCTGGTTGAAAAAAATTCGGCCAAAGTGGTGCCTGTCGGGAAAGACTTCATCCTGGTTTGGCAGGTTGGCGCCACCTGAATCCACAAGGTAGATGCAGGGCAAGTGGTTTTCTTGCGCGATGTCCTGTGCGCGAAGATGCTTTTTCACGGTGGCGGGGTAATAGGTGCCACCTTTAACGGTAGCGTCATTAACAACAATAACGCACTCCTGGCCGTTCACTCGACCGATACCCGTAATAATCCCGGCGGCTGGCACATCATCTTTGCCATACATATTGTGCGCAGCGAGTTGCGAGAATTCTAAAAAGGGCGACCCGGGGTCTACCAGCGCGTTAATCCTGTCGCGGGGCAACAGCTTGCCGCGAGAGATGTGCCGTTTCTGGTAGCGTTCACCGCCACCCAGTTTGATTCTTTCCACCTGGGCTTGCAGGTCGCTTACCAGGCGCTGCATGTGCTCCGTGTTGTCGATAAAATCCTGCGAGCGAGAATTGATTTTTGTCTTGATGGCGCTCATGGGTTAGCCCGCCTCTGAGAAAAGTTCGCGACCAATTAACATACGGCGGATCTCTGAAGTGCCTGCGCCAATCTCATAAAGTTTAGCGTCACGAAGCAGGCGGCCTGTATCGTAGTCATTAATATAGCCGTTACCGCCTAATGCCTGGATGGCCTGCAGTGCACACTGCGTTGCCTGCTCTGCCGTGTAAAGAATGACCGCGGCCGCGTCTTTTCGGTTTTCAAGGCCGCGATCGCAGGCCCGCGCAACCGCATACAGATAGGCTCGGCTGGCGTTGAGGACGGTGTACATATCTGCAAGCTTCCCCTGCATCAATTGGAATTCACCGATCGCTTGACCAAACTGTTTCCGGTCATGAACGTAAGGTACGACGATATCCATGCAAGCCTGCATAATGCCAACGGGGCCGCCAGAAAGAACCGTCCGCTCGAAATCGAGTCCCGACATTAGCACTCGAACGCCTTCGCCCTCGCGGCCAAGTATATTGGCCGCCGGGACTTCGCAGTCTTCGAAAACCAGTTCGCAGGTATTGGACCCTCGCATACCAAGTTTGTCGAGTTTTGGTGCCTGGGTGAATCCGCTAAAACCGCGTTCAACAATAAACGCAGTCATACCGCGTGAACCGGCACTGCTGTCGGTCTTGGCGTAAATGACGTAGGTGTTCGCGTCAGGACCGTTGGTGATCCACATCTTGTTGCCGTTCAGGATATAGACGTCGCCTTTTTTCTCGGCTTTAAGTTTCATGCTGACAACATCGGAGCCTGCACCCGGCTCTGACATGGCAAGGGCGCCGACATGTTCGCCGGAGCAAAGCTTTGGTAAATACTTGGTTTTTTGTTGTGCAGAGCCGTTTTTGTGAATCTGGTTAACGCAGAGGTTCGAGTGCGCGCCGTAAGATAGGCCGACCGAAGCTGAAGCCCGGCTGATTTCTTCCATTGCAACGACATGGGCCAGGTAGCCCATATTGCTGCCCCCAAATTCTTCTGCCACGGTGACGCCGAGAATACCGAGATCACCCATCTTTCGCCAAAGGTCCGCTGGGAACTCATTGTTCTTGTCTATTTCGGAGGCGCGAGGAGCTATTTCTGCCTGGGCGAACTGATACACGAGGTCGCGCAACATGTCGAGATCTTCACCCAGACCGTGATCCAGCATGGCATAAGATGTGTTCATTGAAATTCTTCCCATTGATTTTTAGTGGGTGGAAGTGCTAGTTAACTTTTTTTGTTGTCTCTTTATCTTTCGTCGCAGCGAGTGAGCGTGCTTCCCATGCGTCAAGGTCAATAATCATGCGTTCGAGTTCCTGCTTCTGAGTTTGGAGTTGCTGTCTTCGCGATTGAATCTTTTCGATAAGAGTTTCAAGTTGTTTTTTGTTGTCAGAGGCCGGGTCATACATGGCGATCAGGTCGGCGCTTTGCGTCAGAGACAACCCCAGCGTCTTGCCGCGTAGAATCAGTATCAGTCGAGCCCTGTCAGCCCCTGAGTAAGCCCTGTTCTGGCCAGATCGAACGGGTGACAGAAGGCCTTTTTCTTCATAAAAACGCAGGGTTCTCGTGGTGACATCGAACTCCTGGGACAATTCACTAATAGAGTATTGGCTGCTCATAGGGAGTGAATCCTAGCGTAACGTTTACGTTAACGTCAATTATTGATTTTGGCCGAGACGCCACCTACGATCGCAAGGCAGCGGTGTTTTAGAGGCTGGTCGTCTGCCTGAGTACGAACACTGAATGTTTCCAGTGCCTCTCTGACGAACAATGCCTCTCTGAAAAAGAATGCCTAAAAACCATCCTGCAGAAACCGTCGGGCGCTACGATATCCGGTGGTAACACCGTCAACGTTGACTCGTCACGCCCGGGAGAGTTCCATGGAACCGGCCGGCCGATCGTATCCAACGAACGTTTTTCCTAAGTCTTCGTAGTGCCGGTAAGAGATCAGCGCATGGTTTGCGGCCTGTTGTGCATCCCGTAGCTGACGCTCGAGCGGGCTGTCCATTCTCCTGCCAGTTGTGCCCGCCGTATTGTTGATCATGCCAACGACCTTGCGGGTGGATTGCGCGGCATGTGCACAGGCCAGAAGAGCCGGCCAGAAATACTCCCAGTCGGGCGATAGTCGTCCACCGTCTTCCGGGAGTGGCCCGAGGTGTTCTTCCAAGCGGTCCTGGGTTTCCATGACAAAAGCTCGGGCGGCCATCAATGTCGCCTGGGCTTCACCAATGCGGTATTGAACCTGAGGTTGGTCCTTAAGGTTTGAGGTAGAACCCCATGGTGTTTTTTCCTGTGCTAGCGCGATGAAGGTATCGATAGCGCCTCTGCAGACACCAAGCGCAACCGCGGCTTTGTTATAGACTGCGTGGGTGGGGTTTCGATAAGTCGGGTTTGCCCAAATCTTGCTCGGTGCCAGGGACCGGAATGGAAGAAGGTGCTCGGGTGGCACATAACAATGAGTCATCCGGACGTCGTGGCTGCCGGAACCGCGCATTCCCGCCGTATCCCAAGTGTCGATAATCTCGAATTCGTCGCGAGGTATCATAAAGGATGCCTGAGCTGGTTGGCCCGTGGTTTCGTCGATGGTCATTGCGCCCATCAGGTAGTTCCAGTTCGCGTTTTGGCAACCACTCGCGAATGAGCCCTGGTAGTTCAATCGCCAACCCTCTCCATCTTGTTGGGCGCTTCGTCCGGGACTGGGACCATTGGCCGGACCGTGTCCAGAACACACCAGCGCATCCCAGTCGTCGAAGATTTTTTCTGCCAGAGTAGGATCCATGCGACGGATCACCAGCGCGTTGATCTCGGAAGATATTTGGGTACACCATCCGACTGATCCGTCGATGGCGGAAACCGCTTCAATGATTTCTATCTGTTCGCGGGCTCTTAGGTTCTCGCCACCAAGTTCACTCGGTAGTGCAAAGCGATAGAGACCCTGATCAGCCATGTCCTTTGAGGCCCAGGCTGGCAGGTGTCGAAGCTTCTGGGCTTCATCTCCTGCCGCCACTAGTGATTCTTTCATCGCGGCGATGCGGTCCAAGGGGGGTGTTTTCGAGATTTCCTTCTGTCGTTCTATGATTTCTGCTCGAACCATTTCCGTTTGTCTCCAGGGTCATTGAGTAAAGAGATTATGCGTACCGCGCTCGTGATGCCAGTCATGCTGCCTGCTTCTTCTTAAGAATGCCTTTTGGTAACAGTAAGTACTACCTAAATTATTGAGTTGCCTGTTATTTTATTAACGAAAAGAATGGAGCGGGATTTCGCCAAAGTTGCGGCTACTGTTTAAAAAGGGGGTTGAAATTGGGAACCTAGCCTAGAGGTAACCCGCAGATGCAGTCATGATGGCATCGAAGCGGGTTACGGGTCGTCAGCAGTGAAAGTCAGGGTCTGTTAATCCAATCGCCTTTAGCATCATCGCGTTTGCTAAAGGCGGGCTTGTTGCTGAAAGTCTCTTTCACCCAAGCCAGTGTCTGTTCCTTGTTAAGGCTGGTATCCCAAAATACGCCATCAGGCTGGGCTACATGCCATGGCGTATCCCAGAAGACCTCTAGGCCGTTGCCTTCAGGATCGTTGAAATAGAGGGACAGAGTGTTGCCATGGGACAACGGTAATATGTTCACGCCGGCTAATTCGAGTTTATTGTGTAGCGTTTTCACATCCTCGAAAGATTCGACCCGAAAGGCAAGGTGGTTCAGTGAATTGGCTGCGTCCTGGTCTGTTCGCGAGGAGACGATCGCCAATTGGTGGTGCTCGTCTTTGTTTTGGCTCATGAAAATAATGTTCGGACCGTTTTCGGTGGTCTGGCCCCTATCGCTAATGTTAAATCCAAGCGTTTCGGTGTAAAAGTCCAGGATTCCCTTCTCGTCTCTTACGTTCAGAACTGCGTGTGACCAGCTAAGTTTCATTCGATCTTTCCTCCTGACATCAGGCTTTTGGGCCCCATGGTGGATAGGTAATAAGGTTTGTTAATGCTGGCTTTTTTAAAAGCCTCGGGATCCTCTTGAGTTCGTGCCAGCGCTAAGGAACCTGGGCGCAAACTTAGGTTGTAACGCGACCAGTGTCGCACAGCGCCAAGTTTAAATTCGGCGTGCGTCGAGGCTTGATCGTAACATCAATAACGAGCCAGTCTGCGTTATTCCCGAGACGCTGCCAATGATGTTCGAGTACACAAAGTACATCAATGCATAGCGAGGTAATGGCCACAGTCATCTTTAGGCGCTACCATTGTTTGCTGAAATTGAACAGCACAGCACAGAACGATTGAACGGTTTCTGCGCGTGCTATATCCAGCGTTGCAAGAAGCCGAGCGAGTTACCAATCGTCGTTTACCCGGGTTGGCATTAACAGCTGTCAGGCAGCTTAAAGATCCAAGGGTTTTTGGGAAACACAGTATGCTCATAACAAGCATTAAACGAACACCAAGCGTTAAACGAACACCAAGGAGGGAAACGCGATGAAACTGGCCACTTATTCAACGTCTGACGACGCCACACCAAGAGTTGGCCTGGTGCGAGACAAGGAACTCGTTCCACTGGCGGACAATGGCATAAAGGGGGACATGACGTCGTTGCTCGAGGCGGGGATTGATATCAATGTCATAGAGACAGTGACAAAAGGGAAACCGGGATTACCCCTATCCTCTGTCACATTGCATGCACCCGTGCCGCTGCCCGGGAAAATACTCGCCCTTGGACTTAACTACGGTGATCACATCGCCGAAACAGGTTTTAAAAAGCCCGAGTTCCAGATGTGGTTCAACAAACAAAGAAACTGTGCGAACGGTCCTTATGCAGACATCAACTTGCCCGTGGTCTCGGACAATCTAGACTATGAGGCTGAGCTTTGCCTGGTCATCGGAAAACGTTGTAAGCACGTTCCTGTGGAACGAGCGCATGAGGTTATTGGCGGTTATTTCTGTGGCAACGATGTCAGCGTGCGTGATTGGCAGCTTCGTGTACCTACCTTTCAGATTGGTAAATCATTTGATACCCATGGACCGATGGGGCCATGGCTGGTAACACCGGATGAAGTAGGTAACCCTCACGACCTTGATATTCTATGCGTGGTCAATGGTGAAGAGCGACAGAGATCTAACACCAAACATCTGATCTTTAACTGCTTCGATGCGATTGCGCATCTCAGCCAGGCATTTACGCTGGATGTCGGTGATGTCCTGTTCATGGGCACACCGAGTGGCGTTGGGGTTGCCATGAAGCCCCCTTCATTTATGAAAGTGGGCGATGTTGTTCGTGTTGAGATCGAAAAGTTAGGTTACATCGAGAATACGGTGGTGGCGGAAAGCGGCGAGACCCTTATTGGTTGAACAACGTCTTTGTGTCGCCACAAAGCCTGGCAGCGGACACCGGTTATTGATAAAACAGGGCCGGTTCCTCGCCCTGGGTTACGCTTGGGATAAAGGGCTACGAAGGCAACCTTGATACCGTGATAGGGTCCACCACAGACCCCAGTGGGTATGTTCAATCTCACTATTTCCCACCAGCGCCAGGGCCTTGGTTAACGACCGTTGGCGTGAAATATGACCCCCGTGGTTTGGGCCCGTCTTTCTGTTGAGGCATCTCACGGAAGTCAGCGGTCGTTAATATTGGTTTATCCCATTCCCCTGGCAAGGGCCGTAAGGTGGTTCTTTTGCGCTTCGATTGTCTTACTTAATGCGTCCGGCCCTGCCATTGTTTTTTGTACTAGGACCTCTGAAATAGGCTCCAGGCCGACCAGTCGGGTCCAGGCGTTCATGTAAGGTGACTGGAAGTCGAATGGATCAGGCCTGCCATCTTTTGGGCTGTAGTCACCGCCACGAGCGTAGATCAGCGTTGCCGGCCCGGAAGCGATTCCCTTTGGTCCATTCTCGTCGCTGGTGAACGTCAGCCCGGGGTGGGTAACCAGATCAATGTACTGCTTGAGCTTATAGGGAATACTGAAATTCCACATTGGGATGCTAAACAAATAACCGTCAGCCTCTACAAACTGGCTGACTAAGTTTGTGATTACGGTCCATTGTCGGGCTTCTTCTTCGCTAAGCTCGAGGCCCATGGCAAATTTCATTTTTGCGGCAGTTACTTCCAGCGTTATTTCTGGCAACTTTGCTTCGAACAAATTCAGTCGATTGACCTGTACAGAGTCGGCCAGAGCGTCCGTGAAAATGCTCGCAGCCTGGTTTGCTGCAGACAGATCGCCTCTTGGGGATGCGTTGATGTAAAGCAAATTGGTCATAGTTAATTCCATAACTCGATGGATAAGGTTTTAGAAAAATTGATTATACAAAAATTGGTTGGGGTGTGGTTAAGGTGCTTGCTAACATACAAAAACACTAATTAATCAAGAATATCGACATTATGTCAGTGAAAATTGGTACCCCGCTAAGTCAGGGTGCAAAGAAGGTGCTGCTATGTGGCTCGGGAGAGCTTGGCAAAGAAGTAGCGATCGAACTTCAGCGTTTGGGGGTTGAAGTTATCGCTGTGGACCGATATGAGAATGCCCCCGCCATGCAGGTGGCCCATCGATCTCATGTTGTCAATATGTTGGACGGCGCGGCATTAAGGCGTGTGATTGAGTCCGAAAAACCTGACCTGATTGTGCCGGAAATCGAGGCCATCGCGACAGATACGCTGGCTGAACTTGAACATGAAGGGTTTACTGTCATCCCAACAGCCAAGGCTGCGCAGTTAACCATGAACAGGGAAGGTATCCGCAGACTTGCCGCTGAGGAGCTTGGTCTGAAAACCAGCGTCTATGAGTTTGCGCAAACAAAGCAGGAATATTTGGATGCCATCGATAGGGTTGGCCTGCCTTGCATTATTAAACCCATCATGAGTTCATCGGGGAAAGGGCAATCCCTGGTGCGAGACAAGACCGAGATCGCAGATGCCTGGGATTATGCCCAGCAAGGCGGGCGCGCCGGCAAGGGTAAGGTGATTATCGAAGGCTTTGTCGATTTTGATTTCGAGATCACCCTGCTCACTATTAGGCACAGGGGCGGTACTTCATTTTGTGCCCCCATCGGTCATCGACAAGAAGACGGTGATTACCAGGAAAGCTGGCAACCTCAGATAATGAGCGAAGCGGCGCTGCAGGCGTCCCAGGACATGGCGGCGCTGGTCACCAGCGCCCTCGGGGGTAAAGGACTGTTTGGCGTAGAACTGTTTATCAAGGGAGATGAAGTGATATTTAGCGAAGTTTCCCCCCGCCCGCACGATACAGGACTGGTCACGCTTGTGTCACAGGATCTGTCCGAGTTTGCGCTGCACGCCAGAGCTATTCTTGATTTGCCGATTCCGCAGATAAAACAATTGGGTGCCAGCGCTTCGAGCGTTATTTTAGTGTCGGGCGAAAGTCAAAATGTCCAATTTGGAAATCTGGAAAAGGCATTGTCCGTACCGAACACCCAGCTGCGTCTATTCGGAAAACCGGAAGTGTCAGGTCGGCGACGAATGGGTGTCGCGCTGGCCACGGGCGATAGTATTGAACAAGCGCGCGAGATGGCGAATAAGTGCGCAGCTACAGTCGATGTAGCGTTGTAGTCGACGTTGGATTGGCAGCGCAGACGCCAAGAGAAACTGATTGTTGGAGCAACCTGAATGGTCTTTGTTTCACTTCGTTGCCAAAAGCTGGTCGGTGTTCTGGTGGCGATACTACTACTGATGTCTTGTGCCGAGCATCAGGCACTTAAAGCAAACAATGACCCAGCCAAGTACGACCTGGTTAAAGATGTTTTGTGGGCCTCCCCAGATGGTTTTGACCTTACGATGGACATCTATACGCCAGCATCTGGCAAGCTGAGCTATCCGGTTGTTGTGATGTTTCATGGCGGTGGATGGCTTATAAACGATAAATCGATTATGGATCAGGCCGCTGCTTATTTAGCGACAAACTCGAACTATGTGGTTTGTAACGTTAACTATCGTCTTCTTTCTGACAACGACAATACAACAACGTTGAACGAAATCGTCAATGACGCGTTCGGGGCTATATTGTGGGTCAAGGGTAATGTTTCTAAATATAAAGGTGATAGGACCCGGATAGTCGTAACAGGGGACAGCGCCGGGGCGCACCTGTCCGCAATGATCGTCAACAGGGGTGACCAATTAAGTTCAGAGGCGTTTTCGTCGTCATCACCTCGATTTACACCTTCTTACCTTCCCGAAGCAACATCGGCCGAACAAGTCGCAGCCGAAAATGGGCTGGCCGTGCAGGCGGCAGTGCTTAGTTATGGTGCCTATGATTTATCCGCTACAGGTATTAGTGACTTCGAGAGTATGAAAAATCCGTTCTGGTGGGTTAGCGGGTCGATCGCGCGTGGTTTATTTGGTAATGATTATAATGTCGTTGAGCACCCGTTGATGTACAAGGCTATTTCTCCATCGCAGAACATTCCTCGGGCCGCGGAGCGCCAATTCCCACCCCATCTTCTCACATCGGGAAGCGAGGACCCGGTGGTGTCACCCGAATCTGTAAAGTCTTATACGGAGATGCTGCGATTGGCTGGTCACACGGCCCGGTACTGGGAATATAAAGGGAAGTCACACGCGTTTTTGGATTCAGGGTCGAACATGTTGCTTGGCTCCAGTTTTGAAGCTGATGCACCAATGGCATTGAACGTCATGATAGCGTTTCTTGACGAGGTGTTTTACCCGCAGTAACGGCCCGGGGTTAACACACCTGTTTTTTAGAGCGGTAGCACATTTTTGTCGGGCTCGAGTGTTACGGGGTGAATTCAAGGGTTATAAAACGAGTGTCTAACGAACAAGGAATAACGGCCATGACCGGCAACGCTAATCTCTACGCACATTTTCAGCAGCATTTTCCGCCTGACCTCAATACGCAATTGTTAACTGATGTCGATGGCCGCAGCGTTACTTACCTGCAGGCAGATCAGGCCTCTGCGCGGATCGCGAATACACTGTTACAGATGGGTGCTGTCCGTGGCGACAGAATCACAGTGCAGGTCGAAAAATCGGTGGAGAATTTGTATCTCTATCTGGCGTGCCTCCGTGCGGGGTTGGTTTACCATCCGCTTAATACAGCTTACACAGCATCCGAACTCGCATACTTCCTCGGGAACGCAGAACCAAGCATTGTGATCTGTGCCAGTGATGCGCTGACGACGATTGAACCTGTTCTTCCTGTCAATGGCCTAAAGGCGCTGCTCACGCTCGATGCAGATGGTGGCGGCACCTTGATGCAGCAGGCGGAAAGCGCCAGTGAGCAAGGGAATGTGGCGCAGTGCAAGGGCGCTGAAATGGCAGCGCTGCTTTACTCGTCAGGGACGACTGGGCGGCCAAAAGGAATCATGCTGAGTCACGACAACCTGCGCAAAAATGCTGAAACGCTGGTTCAAGCCTGGGGCTTTTCGGGTTCCGATCGGTTGCTGCATATGTTGCCGATCTATCACGTGCATGGACTATTTGTCGGTCTGGGCTGTGTGTTGATGTGTGGTGCCAGCATGGTATGGCACAGTCGCTTCGTTGATAGGTCTGCTATTGCTGCCATGCAAGATTGTACCGTCATGATGGGTGTTCCAACCTATTACACCCGCTTGTTGGCGAACCCGGAATTCGGGTCCGAATGTAGCTCAAACATGCGCTTGTTTGTTTCGGGCTCTGCGCCGCTCCTTTCAGAAACGTTTGTTGAATTTAGATCCCGCACCGGCCATACCATTCTGGAACGCTATGGCATGACAGAGACAGGTATGAATACTTCCAATCCGCTTAACGAAGAGCGACGTGCCGGTACCGTGGGTCCACCGCTCCCTGGTGTGGCTGTTCGAGTGGTCGATGACGCAGGTGAGGGGCTTGCTGGAGGAGAAACCGGTAATTTGCAGGTTAAAGGCCCGAATGTGTTTTCCGGTTACTGGCGTATGCCAGAGAAAACTGCAGAGGATTTTACGGACGATGGTTTTTTCAACACCGGGGACAAAGCCACAATCGATCCCGATGGGTATGTCTCAATCGTTGGGCGAGCGAAAGACATGATCATCAGTGGCGGCCTTAATGTTTACCCGAAAGAGATAGAACTTGTCATCGATGACATAGGCGGCATCGCTGAGTCAGCTGTCATAGGTGTTGCCGATGCGGATTTCGGCGAAGCAGTTGTCGCCGTGATTATTGCGCAGGGCGAACCTCCCACCGTCGATCAGGTTATCAGTCATTGTAAGAAACACTTAGCCAACTTTAAGGTCCCTAAGCGGGTAGAAGTGATCGGCACTCTGCCGCGTAACGCGATGGGTAAGGTACAGAAAAACCTGCTGCGCGAGCGATTCTCGACGCCTTGATACGGGGTTTTCCCAACGGTACATAGTGGCGTGATGGCAGTATAAAAAATGTCAGGCTGAAACCAGCGGCAGCGTTAGGGAATGTGGTGACTAACATCATGAAGACGGCTGCGCTGGTAGTCACATCTGCAGTGTCGTCGGAGGCGCTTTGCCTAACCGATACTGGAGCAAAATAGCGCCTGCAACGATGGAGAGCGAAATTGTCGTGAGCAGGGTCAATCCATTTGAAAAGCCCATTTCCGGGCTGTACAGGACACCGATGGTGACGGGGCCTAAAACGCCCCCTAGCTGAGATGCAGAAAAGAACATACCGCTGGCGACACCTGCGTGGCGTTCCTGAACTTCCGGTAATTCCAGCAGGGTAAGAATCAGAACTGTGACCAGACTGCTGTTCGCTATCCCCTGTAGGAGTAATCCTGCGAGTAAAGATGAGGGTTCTGTTAATCGAAGCATTATGCTGGCGCTGAAGGCTGCAAGGCTTAGTCCGATCAGTATCTTGAATCGTCGTTCCGGTGTGGCAAGCTTTGGAATAATCAGAGAGCTTATGATGCCAATCATTGTCGGCAGGGCGGCCCAGTAACCGGCGTTCACCGGGGAAAGCCCGTGAGATTGAAGCAGTTCGGGTAACCAGTTATTTAAGCCGTGACTGAACATCATTACGCTGATGCTCATGAGTAGCACGATCACGACAGCTGGCCTTGTTATTAGTTCTCCGATGACTCGTGTTTGCGAAACGTGGGGTCCTGTTTGTCTTCCTGTCGCTGAAGAGCCCGCTACGGTTGCCAGAGAGAACCAAAAAAAAGCAGACAAAAAAGCGACGCCGGCCCACAGTAAGAATATCGAGCGCCATGAATCGTCGAAGTATGGCAATAGAATGGCATGAGTCGTTGTCAGAGAAATAATGCTACCGATGGCTGGGCCTGTCATATAGATACCCATGGCAAATCCGCGAGAAGAGCCAGTGAAGGACGATATAACGACTTTCGACGCGCCAGCAGAGACAATCGGTCCCCCCAGTCCAAATAACATTACGGCAAGAATCAAACTAGTTGCGTCATCAGCGAATACCCGGGCCAGGGCAGAAAGGCCCACGACAATGCCGGCGATAGCAAGCGCATGCCGAGCACCAATTCTGTCCAGCAGGATGCCAGAGGGTACGGCAGAGAATATATAGATGAATTGCCAGGCGCCCATGGCAAGACCCATTTCGGCGTGTGTCATGCCAAGATCAATAATTACCAGGGATGCGAGTGGTGCGAGGCTGGTCGCGATCAGGCCGAAGGATACGTAGAGCATCCATACGCCGAGAAGTAACAGCCATTGGTTTTTCACAATCAGTGCTTATTTCCAGAGACTAACAGTATCGTCGATCACGTTGGGGTCGAGCACAATAACCAACTTGCCCGTGTTGTTCAACGAACGCAGGAGACCGTCGCCGGTTTTCAAAAAGTAAACTTGTTAACGACGGGTGCGACGGATTTTGTTCGCTCCGCCGTATATCACTTTAAGGTAAGCAGGTTAGCCTATTCTGTTAAACAGCGATAAGGAATTGTAATGAAAACGTTAGCGAAAACATTAGCGAAAACATTAGCGAAAACATTAGCATTAATATTGCTACAGGGAGGCGCGATGACTGTCTTTGGTCATCCCGTGGATCGAATGATCGATAAGCACGATAGTGATGGTGACGGTATGATCAGTGTCAACGAATTTCAACCGCCAAAAAGCCGAGGCATGATGAAACGTATGGATGCCAATAACGACGGCGTAGTGACGATGGACGAAATCAATCAGCAGGTTGTCGATCACCAGACAAAAATGGCAGAACGACACGCAGAGATGACCGTTCGAGTGCAGGCGTTTTTTAGTGACGCAGACCTTGATGGCGACGGATCCGTAACAGGGGAAGAAGCGCAGGCTGCCGCATTCAATCGCATCGACAAAAATGTTGATGGTTACCTGACCGAGCAAGAATTGCGCAATGCAAAACCATCTTATGGTGGCATGCATCGCCCGAGTCGACCTGTCGAGCGCGGTGGTTCCTACGGTGAGTCCTGATTGAGCACGAGTAATGGAAGATGAGCGACAAATCATCGAGCGGATACTTGCTGGAAGCGAGTTAGCGTTCCGGCAGATCGTCGATCAGCATTCCCAGCGCATATTCAATTATGTCCGGCGTATGACGCGCAACAGTGCCGAGGCTGAAGATATCTCCCAGGAGACATTCATTCGGTTTTGGGTGTCTAGAGACCGGTTCGATCCGGGCAGGGTAAAACTCACGACCTGGTTGCACCGGATTGCACACAATCTTTGTGTCGATTATTTTCGACAAAGGCAGCTGCAAGAAAGGCCGGCACCCGTGCAACCAGATCGTCAGGATAGTCCTGATACAGAGTACGAACTTAGTATTCGTGCAGGGGTTGTTCATAAGGCGTTAATGAGCCTTTCCGAACGACAGCGCAGTGCTATTGTCCTCTGTCATTACCAGAACTTCAGTCAGCGCGATGCTGCTCATATACTGGATTTGTCTGTTGATGCCCTGGAGTCTTTGCTGCGACGAGGCAGGCGTAAACTGAAACAGAAATTGGCTAAGGAGTTGGAATGAACCTGGAGCGATTTACCTTGATCGTTGAAAGCTATGGTGCAGATTCTCATAGGTGGCCTGTGGACGAACGTGCCGAGGCGCTGGAATTCTCACTTACTTCACCCGACGCTTTGTCATTACTTGATCAGGCAGCAGCGCTGGATCATGATTTAACATTATTCGAATTGCCTGACAGTGCACGCTCAGTGCGGCGGGTTGAGATGGCTATCTTTTCAGCGCTGAAACCTGGGAGGCTGGAGCGATTACTGAAGTGGGTGCTACCGGATTTTGATGATCTTGCCCACACATTGTGGCGACCGACGCTGGTGGCCTGTCTACCGTTGCTACTTGGTGTTGTTATTGGACTAACGTTGACCAACAACACGGATGAGCTATCGCTGGATGAAGAGCTGGGTTTGCTGGCTTTTACCGATATCGTTCGTGAGGAATGGAACAATGAATAGAAAGGTTCTTTTGGTTACACTACTGGTGTTCTCGATTGGCCTTAACCTGGTGTTTATTGGGGTTGCTGTCGGACGTCATTTGCTCGGTATGTCCCCGGGTAGAGTTCACTTTGAATGGATGACCCAGGAAGTCAGTGACGAGACAGGCAAAAAATTGCGATCCACCCTGCGGGCTTATAGGCAGGAATCACGGCCTGCTATCAGAGAACTGCGTAAAGTCCAGCATCAACTTCGGGCTGCCATCAGCACTGACGAGTATGTAGAAGCAGATGTGGTCGCAAGGCTTGCAGAAGTTCGCAGAGCATCGGCTGATCTTCAGAAGTCCATGCACAGGCAAATGGTGGGAATCCTCCGGGAACTTGCGCCAGAGGAGCGTAGCCATGTCCTGGACATGATAAAGCGTCAGGATAATAGGCTGCGATATGGTCCTCCATCAGAACATCCGAGAAGACCGGGTGATCCTCCAAAGGGCTAGAACCCCGGCGCACAAAGCAGCTGTTCAGGTAGAGAATCACTCGGTTAGATGCTTGAACATGCTGACCGAAAAACATACAGTCCATCCTTAATGCGGTGCCTAATTGGTGCCTGCCAACAATTGGTTTAATCAAGGAGTTAGCATGGAAATTTCGGGTAGTAAGGCTATTCTAGTGGGCGGTGCTTCCGGCATGTGACGCGCAACGGCAACTGAGTTTGCAGGGAAGGGCGGTCAGGTATCTATCCTCGATTTGGAAAGTTCTGACGGCGCCGCTGTCGCCCAAGCGTTAGGGGGCAAATTCTACCCTTGCAACGTGATGGATTACGACGATATGGCGGATGTGATGGACAGCGCCGTCGCTGACATGGGTGGTTTGCATTACGTTGTCAACACAGCCGGCGGCGGGGGTGCGCAGCGAACGCTCAAGAAGGATGGCACGCGGCATTCACTGTCTGACTTTCGTCGTGTGATTGATCTCAACCTGATCGCCTCATTCAATATCAACGGTGTTGCGGCAGAACATATGGCAAAAAATGAACCTAATGCCGATGGTGAACGTGGGGTGATGATCAACACAGCCTCGATTGCTGCTTTCGAGGGGCAAATCGGGCAGGTCTCTTATACTGCAGCAAAAGCCGGTATTGCGGGAATGACGCTGACCATGGCAAGAGACCTTGGCATGCTTGGTATACGATGTATGACGATTGCGCCCAGCCTTTTCGACACGGGACTTACAGCGGGCATCCCTGATGAAGGGGCGTTGCAGTTAACCAAGGATGCTGCGTTCCCTCGTCGTATGGGCCAGCCCCATGAATTCGCCACGATGGCGATAGCGATCTATGAATGCCCGATGATGAATGGTTCGACCATTCGTATCGATGCCGGGCAGCGATTCGCGCCTCGTTAAGGGTAGGCTGACAAAAACGTTCCTGAGTACTCGTGAGCGTTTTTGAAAGGCATTAGGTGCCGTCAGTAAATGTAAACAGCAAACAGGTATAAAGAGTTGATGCATCAGTATTCGCCACAAGAAGTTGCCACGCTCGACCACATTGTTCGGGAGCGTCATTCAGTCAGGGGTTTTTTACCCCGAAAAATTCCGGATGAGCTTATGCAGAAGGTGTTTGAAACTGCCCGATGGTCGCCTTCCGGTACTAACGTTCAACCCTGGCAAACTTGCGTTGCGTCCGGTGAGACGCGAGATCGAATCCGGGCTGAATTGCTGGATAGAGTGGCTAACAAAGTCAGCACTAATCCCGACCACCCTGGCGATGGCAAGGTTGGAGATGTCTGGCGTGACCGTAAACGAGCCTGCGCTCGAGCACTCTATGGCGCTATGGGCATAGAGTGGGAAGACCGCGCGGGCCGGGGCACGGCAGCAATGCGTAATCATGAACTGTTTGATGCTCCTCACGTGGCGTTTCTGTGTATCGACGATGTGTTTGGTAAACATACCGTCGCAGACGTCGGCATGTATGCCCAAACCCTGATGTTAGCCATGAGTGCTAATGGTATCGCATCTTGCGCGCAAGGTTCTTTGCGGGATTATCCGGATCTGGTTCGTGAAATATTTGGGCTGTCGCCACAGGTAAAAGTTTTGTTTGGCATTAGCTTTGGGTTTGAGGACCCGAATGTCCCTGCGAATCAAGCAAGGACCGAGCGAGCGCCTGTATCAGAAACGGTGCAGTTCCTGAATTAAGTCGAAGGGGCTGGTATGCTCCGATAATGCCTATCGAAGACATACTTAATGTTAACGCGTATCCGGTTAATGGTTCGGGAACCCCCGGCGGTCAGGCATTGATAGATCGCTGTCGTGCTGACCTTTCGCAGTCACTCTATTGCGTAATACCTGACTTTGTCTCTCGGCAGGCTTTAAGGTTAATGGCAGAGGAAGCCACTGTTTTGAGGGCGCGGGCATACCATAACCATTCACTCAGGAATTGTTATCTTCATCAGAGCAAAGACGAGGCCCTCCCGCAAGACCATGCACGTAACTTGCAGGACAGGTCCAGCGTTCGCATGATTGCCTATGATCAGGTGGGGGAACGATCTCCGTTAAAGACTTTTTATCAATCGGAAATAGTCCAGAAACTGGTTGCCGGGATAGTTGATGAAGGTCCTCTCTATCCGAATATAGACCGCTACCAACCAGCAAATTATGTCTATTACGAGGAGGGGGATGAGTCATCATGGCATTTTGATAGCGACAATTCCTTTACGATGACGCTGATGATTCAGCCCGCTGACAATGGCGGTATTTTTCAGATGTCCGCAAACACCCGCAGTGCAACCTCAGGAAACTATGTGCAGGTCAGCGAGGTGTTGACGGGAAAGCGAGAAGATTCGATTGTTAGCATCGGCCGCGAACCCGGTGCGCTTTGTATCTTCAAGGGTTGTCATTCG
>JABIVN010000055.1 GCA_018667205.1 Gammaproteobacteria bacterium
GAATTTTTTTATTTCTTTTTGGGGGGGGGCTTTACCCCCCGCGCGTTAGCCGATTTCGTAGTCTGTGAACCCCGCGTTAATGAACCGCTGGTTGAGCCCTCCTGGCAGTAAAAAATCTGGTGGCTGCTGCGAATCGGCGCCTGAAAAACCCACCGGGCGTCCAGCAACGGCGCCCGCCGGTGGATGTAACATTCTGTTTCCTCACTTGGCTCGGGCTGTTCAGATTCCGAGCACAGGTTTAACGGCAAAATTGAGACTATCTTCGTCAGTTTCTTTTGGAAGAATGCCCGGTCTGACTATTTCCAAGTTGTTCATTTTTTTCCGAACTCGGGTTTTCTTCGCTCCTCGAAAGCGGCGATTCCTTCTGCGTGGTCTGCTGACCTTATGGACATCATCTCGTAACCTAGTCCGACGTCCATAATGGAATGTGCGAGCTGTTTGAGGCCGATATTTGCGCTGACTTTTGTCCAGCGAATCGCCTCCTGCGCGCCGGCTGCAAGTTTGTCGGCGTAGGCATCAACAGCCTGGTCGAGTTCTTCAGCAGGCAGAGCAAAATTGACCAGGCCAATGTTCGCAGCTTCTTTGCCATTTATCGTGTCACCGGTCATCAAATAGTGTTTGGCGCGCGCGTAGCCTATCAATTGGGGCCAGATTATTGCTCCGCCATCACCGGCGACGATACCGACACTGACATGAGGGTCGGCGATAAGTGCGTGCTCAGCAGCAAATATCACATCGCAAAATAGCGCCAGTGTTGCGCCGAGCCCCATTGCATGGCCGTTCACTTTAGCGATGATCGGTTTTTCTAAATCCAGAAGGCCGAAAATCATTTTTTTGCTTTCAATCACAGTGGTGTTGGCAGCTTCGCCAGCGTTTGCTTTTTTCATCTGTTCAAAATCGCCACCGGCACTAAACGCTCTGCCTGCGCCAGTAAGCACCAGGATATCGCTGTCTGGGTCTAGCTGTACATCGTAAAACAAAGTGGAAATCTCAGTATGGAGACGTGCACTAACTGCGTTCAATTGATCTGGAAGGTTGAACGTAATGTTCAACACCCGGCCGCGCCGGTCAAATTTGATTGCCTGGTATTCGTCTAGATTCATGGTCTGTCTATGGAGTTTAAAAAAGCATCATGCGTTCTATTGACGCTAAACGTCAACATCATCACGTGTGGCGCATTCATTAAACCAATAGCAATGGTATTTTTTGGCTTATTGCCCTTGACGTCAGAGGTTGATTTCAACAAAGCTTTCGTGGAACGGGGTGTTTTTCCTTCCCGGTTTCGTTGGTTCGCTTGTCTATTTTGCGGAACATTCGTACAGTTTTTCCGAACAGTAATGTCTTTACCCGAGCACACAAATTTAACTTGGCTTGCAGCCAAACAATCGCAGTCTTAAGTAGGAGTTAGAAGTGATGCAGCGCGACCATTTTGAAGAAGAGCATGTTATGTTTCGCGATGCGGTCAAACGTTTCACCGCGGCCGAGATAACCCCCCATAATGATCGTTGGGAAAAGGAAGGAGTATGCGATCGTTCAATGTTTACTGCTGCTGCTAATTCAGGCTTTCTTGGGCCGCAGGTAGACGAGAAATACGGCGGCGTGGGTATTGATGATTTCCGTTATAACCAGATCCTAATGGAAGAGTTTGAACTGGCAGGCGTAGGTAGCGCCGGGTCGGGAATTGCGATGCACAACGACATTGTTATCCCGTATTTCCTGGAGTTTTGTACAGAACAACAGAAACAAAAATGGCTGCCAGGGTTGTGTTCGGGAGAACTAATCGGTGGTATTGCCATGACGGAGCCAGGCGTGGGTTCTGATTTAGGAAATCTAGCGACGACAGCGACTTTGGAGGGTGACCGTTATATCGTCAACGGAGGGAAAACATTTATCTCCAATGGTATCAATGCGGATGTCCTGGTGACAGCGGTTCGTACGAGCGGCGATGGCCATCGCGGCGTGAGCCTGCTGGTGATCGAACGAGGAATGCCCGGATTCACGCGGGGTAATAACCTGAACAAAATTGGCCGTCACAGTCAGGATACGGCTGAACTATCTTTTGCTGACTGCAGTGTTCCCGTGGCGAATCGGCTTGGAGAAGAAAATAAGGGTTTTTATTACATGATGTTTAACCTGGCCCAAGAGCGTCTCAACATCGCTATGTCAGCTATCACGGCAGCACGCTACAGCTTCAACCTGACGCTAGATTATGTCAAAGAAAGAAAAGCGTTTGGCCAATCGATTGGAGAGTTTCAAAACACTCGGTTCATTATGGCGGAGTTGGCAACCGAAATGAAAATCGGCCAAACCTTTGTAGACAGTTGTGTGATGGCTCACAACCGGAAAGAGTTGACGCCGGAAGAGGCAGCCATGGCGAAGTGGTGGACGACCGAGTTGCAGAAAAAAATGAACGACCAGTGTCTGCAATTACACGGAGGGTATGGTTACATGGAGGACTATGACATCGCCCGAGCTTGGCGTGATGGTCGCGTGCAGACGATCTATGGTGGGACCACTGAGATCATGAAGGAGATCATTGGGAAATCTATTGGATTAGGGAGTCGCTAATAAAGTCGGGAAAATATCGTGTGGATCTAAATACCCGCCAGTAGATCAGTCGCCGATCCAAGGCTCGGTAATGTCGACTTTCGTACGCTGGCAATCGGAGCCCCCCATTTCAAATTGACGGCAGATGGTAGGTCGAACCAGATACTGATCGCATAGGAAAGTATTGCGATTCAGTGCTTCACACCATCCGTCATCGAGCCTTCTCATTGATTGAACACCGCTGGCATCCGTTTCAATAAAGCGCTCTGGCATGCCGGTGTCATCGATTATCATGACCTGCATTCGGCAACAGGCAGCCTGGCAGCTGTTGCAATTAGTTGTGGCGGTCATATCGAGTTCCTGTACTTTCGAGGGTGTAAATCACTGAGTTTCTTGCTGCTGGTAAGTGGCGTCCGTGCTGTCATCATTTTATACGGTCCCCACCCTCAAGAAACAGTCCGGGACATCAATAAGGCCATGTGGGGATGCTGGCGTAAGCTATTACCTTGAACTATTACCTTGAACTATTACCTTGAACTATTACCTTGAACTATTA
>JABIVN010000519.1 GCA_018667205.1 Gammaproteobacteria bacterium
CACGCGGCTGACCGAGTGATATTCGCTGACGAAGACCTTTTACCACTTCTTGAGCCAATCCTGGACAGGATTCCAACCGTTGAACTGCTTGTCATATCCCGACACGGCGAGGGTGGCGCGTCAGGCTTTCCAAATCAGGTGGACTACGAAGCGTTCATCGATAACCAACCTACCGATTTTGAATGGCCAGTGATTGATGAAAACGCACCCATGGGCCTGTGCTACACCAGCGGCACCACCGGCAAACCGAAGGGTGTGATGTATACCAATCGATC
This sequence comes from Gammaproteobacteria bacterium, assembly GCA_018667205.1. Taxonomy (GTDB): domain Bacteria; phylum Pseudomonadota; class Gammaproteobacteria; order Pseudomonadales; family Azotimanducaceae; genus UBA9659. The sequence goes on from JABIVN010000519.1 coordinate 276, forward strand.
CACCTACTTGCACACCGTTACCCAGGCAATGACTGACTCAATGGGGCTGTCAGCGCTGGACTCGGTCTGCGGTATTGTTCCCATGTTTCACGCTATGGGGTGGGGCCTGCCCTTTACGGCGTCAATGCTGGGCTGTAAACAAGTCCTGCCCCACCGGTTCATGGATGCTGAAAGGCTGGTGACATTAATGGCACAAGAAGAGGTCACTATATCCGCGGGCGTACCCACCATTTGGCAGGGCATCAGAAACCTGCTGGAAGAGAACCCCAAGAAGTATGATCTCGGAAAGCTATCCCGACTGACTTGCGGCGGAAGCGCACCACCCGTCTCGCTGATGCGTTGGTACTTTGAAGAGCTGAATGTGGAAATGATCCAGGGCTGGGGAATGACAGAAACCAATCCACTAGGAACGCTCAGCCGTAAGGTGGCCAAACGGTCTCATCTCAACCTGACGGAAGAGCAGCAGTTTGACAATATCGCAAAGGCCGGACTCACCATGCCGGGACTCGAGATCGAAATTGTTGACGAAAATTGGGCCGCAGTCCCTCACGACGGAGACTCTGTCGGTGAACTCCTCATTCGAGGACCCTGGATTTGTGCAGAGTATTACAATGACCCCCAGCCAGAGAAGTTTCATGACGGTTGGCTGGTTACGGGTGACGTCGCAAAAATTGACCCAGAAGAATACCTTATCATCGCTGATCGCTCTAAGGACCTGATCAAGTCCGGAGGGGAATGGATCTCTTCAGTCGACCTTGAAAACCATATCGTTGCGCTAGACGATGTGGTGCAAGCTGCGGTCGTTGCACAACAACATCCTAAGTGGGATGAAAGGCCTGTTGCTTTAGTGATCCTTACCAATGGATCCAACATCACAAGAGAGTTGATTCTTGAACACTGCGCCGAAATTTTCGCGAAATGGCAACTCCCCGATGATGTGATCTTTGTCGACCAGATACCGCTAACCTCTACCGGTAAAATCGACAAGAAAACGATCAGGGCGCAACTCGAAGAACAGGCATACCAGCTACCCGACTTGAGACCAGCCTAACGTTCTATTGGGGGGGGACGTCTCAGCAAAGGATTTTTCCTGCCCGGGCACGGCAAAGCACCCACAACCTGGAAAGAGCGCCCCCGTTGATTTACTTTGAGGACAAACGCTCGTCTATCTGATCAAAGCAGCTGATGAAGAAACGCTATGCAAACACCACGTGACGGGCCCCCTTACCCTCCTGTGGTAAAAACCTGAACCCGGTCAAGCAACAATCATAATCATTACGCCAAAAAACCTTACCTTTTTGGCTCCGCTTCGTTAACATTGCCTCAATTGATAGCTCCATATTTCTTAACTGATCTGATCCTTTGGTGGCTTTTTGTAACTTTATGTAACTTTTTGTGATTTTCTGTGATGCTGCTGAACCCTTAGCGGGGCTAGTGGCTAAACCTAACAGCGCATAAACAATAGGAACCTACATCGATTGAGAAAGTTGATTCACCAATGGGCGGCCAACTCGGAAGCACCACGAAAGCTGTCCGGAGCGGGTCCATTACTGTTCGCTCTGACAGTTGCGGTCGCTGTCGGCATAACAAATACCTATGCCAGCACCTTGCCCGGCGCAAAAAATGACCTGCCGAGCTATGACCTGCCGAGCTATGACCTGCCGAGCTATGACCTGCCGAGCCCTTCCCTGCAGAGCAATGAAGGGGCCTTCGTTCAAGCCGACTCCTCTGCACCGAAGGTTTCCGGCCATCTGGCCGTTAACGACGTGAACCCAGGCCTCGATGACGAACAACAAGCTCAGATGGAGGAAAAATATAAAACCCTGCCACCGCTTAATCAAGCTAAACCAGTCATTGAAGGGCGTCCCGCCGCGAAAACCACGATCCCCGAAAAAATGTTAGCGGGTGCAAAATCGATCGCCAATAATATTACCAAATTTGTTCCCAGCATCAGTTCCAGCGTCAGGTATGACGACATCCGCGAGAAAGACGATTCGCTTGACGCCACTGGAAACCGAACCGACACTGATTACTCAACCGTATTAGCGAGCATAAACCCCACCTTTCTTTACGAAACTAGACGACGTAAATGGGAACTGAAAGCCCAATACGACTACGGCAAAGCAAAATATTTCGTTGATGACGATTCAAGTCTCACCGATCACTTGGTGAACGTGAACTGGGCCAGACGCCTAAAGCCTGGCCAGCGGCTCAATGTCGCGATGCTCTACCAGAACACCCACGACAGAAATACAACGGACCCGATTCAGGATTTTGACTCTGCGCTTGACACTAGCTTACAGGATTACGATCGCAACCGGATCACCGTGACGTATCTGAATGGAACCCCCAGGAGTAGAACCCGATATAAGGCCTTTGTGTTCCGAGAGAACTCGAATACGGACTACGAGGACCGGCCGGCAAGCGCCTACGATCTGGCCCGCAGTGGCATAGGTGGTGAATACGACTGGCAAATCAAAAGACAGATGACA
>JABIVN010000520.1 GCA_018667205.1 Gammaproteobacteria bacterium
AACCGTTTATTAAAAACCGTTTATTAAAAACCGTTTATTAAAAACCGTTTATTAAAAACAAGGCCCGCTCTGAAATGAGCAGTCCTGAGCAAATAATGGATAGGCAATGGCTATTAAGATAGAGAAGAAAATTGTTGGGTATACCCTAAAAAAACCGCGTGCAGAAGTACCTGAAAAGCCACCCGAAAAAGAGACAATGCATGAACACGTCGCTCGACCAGACGAGCTGCGTGGTTACACCTACAAAATCAAGACGCCGCTGTCAGATCATGCGATGTATATAACCATTAATAACATTGTGTTGAATGTTGAGACGGAGCACGAGCAAGAGTTCCCCTTCGAGATTTTTATCAACTCTAAGAACATGGAACAGTTCCAATGGATCCTTGCGCTTACCCGAGTTATATCCGCCGTCTTTCGCAAAGGCGGTGATAGCGTTTTCCTGGCGGAGGAACTTAAACAAGTGTTTGACCCGCAGGGTGGCTACTTTAAAAAAGGTGGCCGTTTTATGCCCTCACTGGTCGCTGAGATTGGAGAGGTCCTTGAAACTCACATGACCAAAATCGGCCTCATCAAAAAAGAAGAATTAAGCACAGTTCACAAGGAGTTGATTGCCGAAAAACGCATTTTACTGGAAGGCGCAGCCAACTCAGAAAAAGTCGACCCGGGTGGCTTCCCACCTGGGGCCCAGCTTTGCAAAAAGTGTAATGTTACAGCCATGGTGTTGATGGATGGTTGTATGACCTGCCTCAGTTGTGGCGATAGTAAGTGCGGCTGATCCAGGAATAATCGCTAATGCAGGCATACTTGGAGCAACTCCATTTTATTCTGGACAACGGCATCGTTCGAGGTGACCGGACCGGCGTAGGCACCATCTCTGTCTTTGGCCTTACCGCCAGGTACAACATGGCTGATGGCTTTCCCGCGATGACTACCAAGAAACTGGCCTGGAAGGTCATGTCCTCGGAACTGTTATGGTTCATCTCAGGGTCTACCAACATTAATGATCTCAAAGAGATCTATCAGCACAACAAAATCTGGGACGCCAACTATGACGACTACGTGAAACGTCTGGGCATGGAAGCCAGCACGGGCGATATGGGCCGTGTTTACGGTTCACAGTGGAGAAAATGGAAAACGGTAGACGGCCGCGAAGTCGATCAATTATCCGATGCCGTTGATCTGATTAAGAACAACCCCAATAGCAGAAGGATTATCGTCAACGCGTGGAATCCCGGCGAGGCCTCTCCCGATCAGGTAGCGCTGCCACCCTGTCACACATTCTTCCAATTCTACGTGGCCGACGGAAAACTTTCGTTACACATGTACCAGCGCTCGGCTGATATGTTCCTTGGCGTACCTTTCAACATTGCCTCTTATTCTCTGCTGCTACATATGATGGCTAAAATCACCGGGCTTACCGCACATGAATTTGTACACACTATCGGGGATGCGCATATCTACCTTAATGCCGTTGAGCAAGCGAAAGAACAGATCACACGCAGCCCGCTACCCCGCCCCTCACTGAAGATCGTAGATCGGGGCCAGAAAACAATCGACGATTTCGCGATGACTGACTTCAGCCTGAGTGACTACCAGAGCCATGAGCCGATCAAGGCACGAATGGCCGTCTAGGGCAATGTTATTTCTTACCGCTCTATGGCGAGAATTCGAAACCCCTGGTTTCGGAACATTGCTGTGATTCCCGGCGGAAGTTCCTGAACTGTTCTAAATGTCACTTTCTCTGCGCCTGTTGCAAACGACTTTTCGATCATCCTGGTCAACAGTAACGACCCGAGTCCCTCTCTGCTGAATTCAGAAAACAACCCAAAAGCCTTAATCCTCGTCGAGCCTCCCGTCGCTCGCATGAGTTTCTGTTCGCGAACAATTTCGCAGCATCCTGCAGGTTCGCCATCACAATAAACTGCAAAGAACTCACATCTTGGGTCTGTCAGGTAATGTTGCCATTGTGAACCACTCCAACCTGAACGGTCTTCGTCCACGTTGGCATTAATGTTGTCCCATAAAAACCGGGCGAACCGGCAGGAAGTCGCGCTCAACCGAGAAATGGTCAACGATTCGTTCGCAAACAACTGGGGGGAAAAGTCCCCTCGGTTAAGTTCCAGTTTTGACGTCACGGCCATGGGATACTCCTGTCACTTACTTGGCGGAGCGGGAAGGTCTTTCGAGACCACTTCTTTTAAGACCACTTCTTTCGAGACCACTTCTTTCAAGACCACTTCTCTCAAGACCACTACGGCTCGAGTCAAACGATAGAGAAACTCCAGCCCTTCATAGAAACTGCGCTTGAGCAATCGCTCATCACGCCCATGAATTCGATTATCACCAAATTCTGTAAACACGCCCGACACACCATACACAGGGACACCAGCGTTACGGAAAAATGTAGCGTCAGTCGCACCGGTGCTCATCGTGGGAAGTACCAGGGCCCCTGGCCACATTGCCCTTGTGATTTCTCGAATTGGCGCCATGATGGTGTCATCTAGCGGTGAAGCCTCACTGAACAAGGCATCCCACTTAGGCGTCAATGTCATTGAGGGAATACCAGCCACTTTAAATAGCACCTCACTGACCTGCTTTACACTCTCGCCGGGAAAAACCCTGCAATTCACGGTTGCGCTAGCGCGCTGTGGCAGGGCGTTCTCTGCATGCCCTGCGTCCAACTGTGTCGCAACGCAGGTGGTTCGGAGACGGGCGTTAATCTCTGGTTCATCACGGAAATAATCGATACTCATGATCGCCGGTGGTTCTTCCAGCAATCCGTAGAGTAGCGCCGCTCGGTCACCACTACTTTGCCCCGCAATCCCAGCAAAGTAGGCGCGGGTCGTTTGGTTAAAACGAACGGGGAACTCAAAGGCTTCAATTCTCGTCAAGGCTGCCGCAAGCTGGTAAATCGCATTGTCACCCCTTGGGACGGCGCTATGCCCACCAGCATTGGTAATCTCAAGAGAGAAAGTCTGGTAGGTTTTCTCCGCTGTCTGCACGGTATTGGCGACATATTTGCCGTCCTTAATCATTCCGCCACCACCTTCATTAAAAACCAACGCAGCTTCCACCAATTCAGGATGCTCTCTAACAAGGTAGAGCGCGCCGTTATGCGGCCCGCTTTCCTCATCGGCAGTCAACGCGATCACCAGATCCCGGGTCAGATTAGCCCTCTCTCGATGCAGACGGATGAAGTTTGATAGATGTATCGCGACCTCGTTTTTGTCATCAAGCGTTCCCCTACCGTAAAAATAGCCGCCCTCTTCAGTCAGTTTCTTCGGGTCCATCGACCAGTCCGCGATGTCTGCCTCAACCACATCGAGATGTGCGAGCAGTAACAACGGTTTTCCGACGGGCTTATCTGCACGCAGGCGTGCTACGACATTGCCCTTGCCACCATGCTCAATCACATGGATATCCTTTGCCGGAACCCCTTCACTTTTCAGTCTGGCGGCAATTGATTCCGCCAGCGCGAGCGTATTGCCTGACGAGTGAGTCGTGTCAGTTTCAATCAATTCCTTCAACAGTTCGTGTGCATACTGCTCGTATTCACTAACCTCCGGATGTGATCCTGCGACAACACCGGCTAACAAAAGCAGGACAAAAAAGCCGCCAAACCTCATAGGCTAATGACCCTTATTTTCAAAATTGTCGTCAAACGCGGTCTGCTGCTCCGGCACTGCCTCTGTCTGGTATTTCGATTTCCACTCCGAGTACGGCATCCCGTAGATTATTTGTCTCGCCTCTTCATAATCCATGTCGATTCCTTTATCCTCTGCCGCCGCTCGGTACCATTTACTCAGGCAATTACGACAAAACCCGGCTAAATTCATCAAGTCGATATTCTGTACCTTGGTGTTTTCACCGAGATGGTCAACTAGACGACGAAACGCCGCCGCTTCTAATTCAGTTTTAGTCTGATGATCCATAAATGTTCCGATAAGCAAAAGAGCTCAAGATAACCCAAAGACTACCGTACTTATATCAACGGTACTCAGTACGAATAGGCAAGGCATCATATGACTGATTTCCAACCAGGACAGAAGTGGATCAGTAGCGCAGAACCGGAGCTTGGAATCGGGCAGATTGTGACTGTTGAACACAGACTCGTGACGATGAACTTCGACCTGACCGATGAAATCCGTACCTATGCAAAAGACCAAGCACCTCTGACCAGAGTTAAATTTAACGTTGGTGACATCATTCGAACCGCTGGCGGCCTTGAAGTGGAGGTTTCTCAGGTCTCCGATCAGGATGGCATTCTTGTTTACCACAGCGAATACCAGGACACGTCTACCGCAATCATCGAAACCGAGTTAGACCCTGGCATCACTTTCAGCAAACCCGAAGAACGGCTATTCACGCTACAAATTGACGATAATAGTTGGTTTAACCTTCGCTATCAGACACTACAACACAAGGCACGTCTGGCATCATCCGCTATTAAAGGGCTTCTAGGCCCGCGCGTATCGCTGATTCCACACCAGTTCTTTATCGCCCAAGAGGTCGCTTCCCGTTATGCCCCTAGAGTTCTACTGGCGGACGAGGTTGGCCTTGGCAAAACGATTGAGGCAGGACTAATCATCCACCAGCAACTCATGACGGGTCGATCAAGCAGAATCATGATCATTGTTCCTCCCGCCCTTAACTTCCAATGGTTCGTTGAAATGATCCGGCGTTTTAATCTGCAATTTACAATGCTGGACGAGGAACGCTGCTTGGACATAGAGGCCGATAATCGTCCCGAGCACGAGGATGATGTCCCAGACTTGGATAATCCATTCGACGCCCAGCAACTGGTCCTTTGTTCTCTCGACCTTTTCCTGGACAACCCAAAACGACTTAAACAAGCAGCGGCAACGGATTGGGACCTGGTCGTGATCGACGAGGCACATCACCTTGAATGGCAGGATGGGAAACCCGGTGAGGATTACACCGCGGTTGAACAGCTCAGCAGCGTCGCCAAGGGCTTACTGCTGTTGACGGCCACACCTGAGCAACTCGGCCGCCTGGGTCATTTCAGTCGTCTTCGACTTTTAGATCCGTCTCGCTACCATCGCTATGACGAATTTCTTGAGGAGGAAATGCAATATGAAAGCGTTGCTGGCCTGGTCACCGCCCTCCTTAATAAAGAGCAAAATGCCGCCTCAAAAGCCAGGGAACGACTCGGTGAACACGCACCAGATAACGATGACGAACTACTACCCGCGTTACTCGATCGACATGGCACTGGTCGGGTATTGTTCAGGAACGTCCGGGAGTCTGTTGACGGTTTTAAGAAACGAGTCCTAAAACCCTACGAACTACCTGCGGAAAAATTTCCTGCAGACAATACTGCGACCTGGAACAGTAAAGACGCAAGAATAGACTGGTTGGCAGATCTTCTGAAGCGATCTGACGACAAACACCTGATCATCTGCAGCCGCGCTGAAACCGCCATCGCCCTGGACAAATACCTGCGGGACCGAACAACCATCAGGTCTGTTGCCTTCCATGAGGGACTGGACCTGGTTGCGAGGGATAGGGCCGCCAACTATTTTGCTGACTCAAACGGCGGTGCCCAGGTACTGGTCTGTTCTGAAATCGGCAGTGAAGGTCGCAACTTTCAGTTTGCTCACCAACTCGTCATGTACGACCTTCCCAACAGCCCGGATCTACTGGAACAGCGGATCGGAAGGCTCGACAGGATCGGTCAGAAGGAAGATGTCGTTATACACGTGCCGTTTGCGAAGGGAACTGAACAGGCTCTGCTACTGAGGATCTTCAATGAGGGGTTCTCAATCTTCCAGAAACCCAATGCCGCCGCCCAAATCGTATTTGACAACCTTCCAGCAGACGTCGGGCCAGACGAACGAGTCAACATTGCGCGAATAGAGAGCGACGCTCGACTGCAACAACTGCGTTCGGGCCGGGATCAGTTACTAGAGAGAAATTCCCACCAACCAGAGGTTTCCAGAGATCTGCTCGCCGAGGTTTCCAGAATAGAAACCGATGGGGCGCTCGAGACATACATGGAACAGTCCTTCGACATGTTCGGTCTGGAATCGGAACCCCTCTCAGAGACTGCTTTTTTAGTTAAACCAACGGAGAGCATGGTCCGAAACAGCTCGGTCAGCGCAGAGACCCAGGACAGATTCCGTTACCCGGAACTGCCGGAGGAAGGCACTGGCTATACATTTAATCGAGACACCGCACTAGCCAGGGAAGATCTGTTGTTCCTGACATGGGAAAGCCCGCTCGTAGAGCAGGCGCTGGATCTGGTTGCAAGTGACGTTACAGGCAACAGCACAGTGGTTGTCGTGAAGCTCAAGGGAATAAAAACCGGTACCATGATGGTAGAAACCCTACATCAAATTGAGTGTGTCGCGCCAGTTGCACTAAACGCGAACCAATACCTCCCTGCCACGCTCGTCCGCTCACTGATTACCCCGGAGCGACAGGATGCATCTGCCCAAATCCCTTTCAATAACTGGGACGATAATCTCGCTGTGCCTGCAGAAACGATTGCCAAAATCGTGATCCAACAGGAAGGCGGCATCAAGAAACTTTTGGCATCAGCGAATAGCATTGCTCAGTTGAAGTTTGCACCCATAAAAACGGAAGCTCTGAATTTAATGACCCGTCATCTGGGCAACGAAATCACACGTTTAAAAGCGCTGGCGCAGGTTAACCCTAATGTCAGGTCAGAAGAGGTCGAATTTCTAGAGGATCGACTTCGGTTGCTTACGTCCGCCATAGGCCATTCACAGATCAGGCTAGAAGCAGTTCGATTGATCATTGCTGCCTAATGCTTTGGTGGACGACGCCGATGGTCGGCTCTGATACAGCCTCCTATCACGGACACAGCTCCCTTAACATCGCGGTCCAGTCGGGCCCGACCGTCGACCAGGCGTACCGCTCCAAAGATAACGGTTCAGCGGTTCGGTGGCTCAAGAAAACATCGACCGCTTCAACCACGGTACCATAACGGTATTTGGCTGGGATATATTCAGGGTAGCTTAGGGCATCAGGCACAACGGGAATACAGCCCGTTGCCATCGCTTCCTGTATTGCCAAGCCCTGAAACTCCTGATCCGCCGTAGACAAAACAAAGTCATGCGCAGACAATTTAGCCAAATACACCGCACGGTTCTCAACAAAACCAATCTCCCCCGCGTTGCCGTTGGCATAAAGCATCTCCAGTATTTCATCGAACACCGGTGGCTGCTTGGAAAACTGCTGCCCAAAGAGGCTAAGTTCAAAATCCACTTCACGACGTAATAATTCTGTCACTACCTCACACAGTCGACCAGGCCCCTTGTCGTGTTCCCATCGGTGATTCCAGACGATCTTCAACCGCGCCCCAGGCGGGCCAGAGGATTTGACCGGGTCAATATCCAGGGCTACTGGAACAATTGAGGATTTCCGCTCTATGCTGTTAGCAATGCCCGAGGGAACCTCATCCGGCATCCGTCCCAGCAGCTTTTTAGCCCCGGCCAGGAAGGTAGACCGATTAAATTCACTGTTAAAGCACACCCGGTCCGCACTCAGCGCCGTATAAATACTGGTTAATTGGCGTTCCAGCAGACCCACCGTATTGTCCCCCGGATAGGCAAACTGGTTTTCATGAAAATAAACGATAGCGGGTACTCTGCTCAAATGCCGGTTCAAACCTCGAAGTGCCGACAGGTCAGTCATCGAGGTCGCGATAATAAGATCAAAGGACTGTTGTAACGACGGTTTCAGGGCAAAACTCAGTGAGTTACCTCTCTGTCGCCAGCTGAAAAAACGCGGCGGCAAGGTGCATTGGGTAACCTCGAATTCATTTGCCAGATAATCGGCAAGGCCTTCACGCCAGAATCCATGGCTAAATCCATCATAGGGAGACAATATCAGAAGTTTTTTCATAACCACCACTATAAAAAACTCATGGTACCCGCATCACGGAAGCTCCGGTAGAATACCGGTTCGAAAATTAAGGAATGTAAGATGTCAGGTATCGTGATCATTGGAGCAGGACAAGCCGCCGGCCAGGCAGCAGCCAGTCTTCGCCAGGCGAAATATGAAGGTTCAATCACTATTTTAGGCAACGAAACACAACCACCCTATCAACGCCCACCGCTGTCTAAGCAGTATTTATCTGGTGAGTTGGGAATAGATCGCGTGATGGTCCGCCCAGAGAAATTCTACGCGGATCAGAGTATTGCGCTACATACGGGAACCCGGGTGGAATCTATTGATCGTTCCACTAAATCAGTCACGACCAGTTCAGGTGATGCATACCAATACGACAAACTACTTATCGCAACAGGCTCCCGGCCAAGAATTCTAACCATTCCCGGCAGTGACCTATCAGGAATCCACTATCTGCGAACGATTGATGATGTCGACGGCATCCGCACGGCCATGCAGACCGCGAAAAAGATCTGCATCGTTGGTGGTGGTTACATCGGTCTGGAGGTAGCGGCAGTGGCCGTGACGTCTGGCCTGCAAGTCACCGTATTAGAGATGGAAGAGCGAATCCTGCAACGGGTCACGACCCCGGAAATGAGCGAGTACTACCATGAACTTCACGCTGGGCGTGGCGTCAATATAAGGGTCAATACCGGCGTGAGCGGTTTCGAGGGCGAAGGCCACATATCAGCGGTCCTTTGCGGTGATGAAGCCATTGACGCCGACCTTGTCAT
>JABIVN010000521.1 GCA_018667205.1 Gammaproteobacteria bacterium
CACTGAACTATCCCCACTGAACTATCCCCACTGAACTATCCCCACTGAACTATCCCTAGTGAACTATCCCTAGTGAATTCTGATAGTTTCGCCTAACGGTTCAACACATCGGGCATCTTTGTTTCTAGCGTTGTTCACGATTGTCGACACAGGCGTCACCTGAATTCCCATTCGGACCTCTGGCATGAGCACCTCCTGAAGCCCAGCTGAATTGGTCTCCTGATTTACCCAGATTCTTGCCTGATCTACCGTCAGGTGGACGGGTATTCTGTGGTGTATGTGCTTCATCTTTTCTGGCGATGCGGCGGTCACTATTGTGCAACTCTCAATAATCTGGTCACCTCGGTGCCACCTGTCCCATAGCCCCGCAAAAGCAAAGCCCGGTTCGCTTACCGGTTCAATGTAGTAAGGAACCTTGATGGCACCCTGTTTTTTCCATTCGTAATAACCCGACGCTGGAATAACGCACCTACGCCGTTTGAAGGGCTCTTTATAGGCTCTGCTGGTTGTCAGGGTCTCAGACTTCGCATTGAACATGCTATATTTAGTGCTAGGTTCCGGCGACCAATAAGGTACCAGCCACCACCTCATAGACGCGATAGCCCAGCCCTCATCTGCGGAATGCCTAAGAACCGGTACCATCTGAGTTGGCGCAATGTTGTACTCCGTTGCCAAACTGCAAGGCACCTCTTCCCCTACAACCGTCATAATGAGTTGGGTCAGTGGATTGTCAATGACGTTAAATCGGCCGCACATCCCATCACGCTAACATAGATCTAGCGCGTGATTCACACATCGCTGTACAAATTGATCGCTATCCGGTAATTTTCGCTACCTAACCAAGACCAAAACAAAGCCCGCTTCGCCGGCTTTTTTTTTTGGATTTTTGAAATGAGACACCTGCCTAACCTTAACGACCTCAGCACGGATGAGATTCAGAACATTCTGGATCGTGCTGCGACCATCAAGGCTAACCCGAAAGAGTACAGCCAGTTACTATCAGGCGAGTCCCTCGCGATGCTGTTCCAAAAAACCAGCACGAGGACCCGCGTGTCTTTCGAAGTGGCCATGACAGAACTCGGTGGACACGCTATCTACATCGACTGGATGACTTCAAACTTTGTTTTATCCGGGATCGAATACGAAACTGAGTATCTTTCGCGCAACGTCAGTTGCATCATGGCACGGCTTAAGCATCACTCAGACCTGGAAAAAATCATCAGCGCCAGCCAGGTGCCGGTGATAAACGGTTGCTGCGAAAAATTCCATCCATGCCAGGCACTGACAGACATCCTGACAGTCTCTGAGCACTACGATGGTGACCTTTCCTGCGCGCACATCGTCTATGTCGGGGTCCAGAACAACGTTTCCAACTCTCTTGTCAGCATTTGCAGCAAACTTGGGATTCAGCTGTCTATCGCCACACCTGAAAACGATGACCAAGCTGAAAGCGTGGATGCAGATATTCAGACCATCATCAGTTCATCAGACCGAATACGACACGTCACCGACCCAAAGGAAGTCATCGGCTCTGCCGACTTTGTCTACACGGACACCTGGATCGATATGCAGTATTTCAATAACCCCGACTTCAAGAATGAAAAAGAAACTCGCGTAAAGCAAATGGCGCCCTACCAGATCAACAAGACGCTGGTAAAAGATATCGACTGCAAAATCATGCACGACATGCCCATACATGATGGCTACGAGATCACACCGGAAATGGTCCGAGACCCTCGATCTATCATCTTCGAACAGGCTGAAAATCGCCTGCATGCCCAAAAAGGGCTTCTTTGGTGGCTTTATGATCAGGCCGGGACGATTTCAATATGACGCATTATTTAGTGGCACGAATTAATATCAATGATCGAGAGGAGTATTTGAAGTACAGCGATGGGTTCATGGAAATTTTCAGCCAATACGACGGTAAAATGCTCTCTGTTGATGAAACACCAAAGCTCCTTGAGGGCGAATGGACAGTGTCCAGAACAGTGCTGATAGCGTTTCCGTCAGAGGAAAGCGCCATGGCCTGGTATCACTCAGAAGCTTACCAGACGCTCGCGCAACATCGATTCTCGTCAAGCGATGGAGACATCGTGTTATTAAAGGGCTTTTAGATATGCGCTGCGACCAACTCCAGCCAATGCATCACGGGGACGTTCGCACCCTCTTTTAACTGCAACTGACACCCTACATTAGCGGTCACGATAACGTCCGGATTCCCTTCTCCAAGGACATTCAGCTTTCGTGCTTTGAGCTGTTGTGAAAGTTCAGGCTGCAGAATCGAGTAAGTTCCCGCAGAACCGCAGCAAAGATGTCCCTCTTTGTGAGGCGTAATATCAAACCCCATATCACTGAGTAGTTTTTCAACAGCACCGGTCAGGCCAAGCCCATGTTGCATCGAGCAGGGTGTATGCACGGCTACTCGCATACTTGCTACGCCTAGCGCCTTACTGCTCACTATTTCAATAGGATCAGCTAACTTAGCGACAATGGCGCTAGCTTTGTCTCGATACTCAGCGTCATACTGCAGAATTTCCGGATAATCTCTGATCGTCACACCACAACCCGTCGCAGAAGAAACAATATGCTCAATTTGATCAATACGAGGGTAAAGTTGATCGATAACCGCTTTCATTTTCTGTATGCCTGCTTCATGCGCAGACAAGTGATAATCCAACGCCCCACAACAACCTTCATGGAGAACTTCTGCATTCGTACCCTGGTGTTGCAAAACCTTCAGCAAAGAAGCAACCACATTAGGTGTCGCCGCAGACTGGACGCAACCGGATAACAACACAACCTTCGCACCCATGACGGATTTGACCTGGTGTAGGACAGGCATGTGAACGGGCACATGACGCTTTACAAAAGCGGGTAACAGCGGCCTGAAAAACCGCCCTAGTGTCAATAAAGGCGAAAACACGCCGGGTCGCGGCACAACCAGTCGAAGCAGGAACGCTAACAGTCTTGACCGGAGCGGCCGTTTTACATGATCCTTCACAATCTCACGGCCGATATCGAGTAGCCGTCCGTACTCTACCCCGGAGGGACACGTCGTCTCACAGGCCCGACAGGTCAGACAGCGGTCCAGGTGAACAACGCTGTCATCAGTGATGGTATTGTCTTCCAGCAAATTCTTAATGAGGTAGATGCGTCCGCGCGGTCCGTCGAGTTCATCGCCAAGCAGCTGATAGGTTGGGCAAGTTGCTGTACAAAACCCGCAGTG
>JABIVN010000522.1 GCA_018667205.1 Gammaproteobacteria bacterium
CTCTCCCTTACTAGTCTGACCTAGCGCTGATTCAGAATCGAATCTCCACTAAACCGAATAAACATCCAGTACGCTATCGATGCTATCGTTTTGCAAAACAATGTATCGTCCGCTTATTTTCCATTCACCGCCAGAACGCCGCATGGTATGGGTTTGATGACCATAATAGATCTGAGACTTTTTCATGCGGTAGGAATGTGTGACCCAACTCGAGTGCACCAACACATCTTCGCCACGCTGCTCCACCCGAAAATTACTGTTGGTATGGCATGTTCTAGGGAGCGGGCTTGACGCCAGTGACAAGCCGGTTTCTAAGCGGTATACCCTATCTTCCAAGCCTGCGCGCGAGCCATAGTAGATCAGTGAAAGCTCGCATTGGGGATCAGTTGTAAGAGTATGCTCATCGTCCCACGCTGGAATCCAGTACTCGGCATCCTCTGTGTACAAGTCCAGCCATCCAGCCCAGTTCTTCTCGTCCAAACAAGCGCTCTCTGTTAAAACCAGATCGACTACCGCGAGCCGTTGTTCAATTAACATCTATACACCCTCCTCTTTTTGTTGACCCTGTTCCATCAGGTGCAACCAGCGGCGATGTTGCGTGACAATGATACCCTCATCCTCCAGTTGTGAACCCGAACCCAAGGGAGAAAGACCCAGTTCTTCGGCGTACTGGTCTGGCCCAGGAATAAAATTAGCAGCACCCCGGGACATATCACTCCACCTCGCATTGCTCCCCTCGAAGCCGCGCTGGCTTTGGTTAAAGGCAGCCAGATCATCGGGTGTGGCCATGCCGCTGGCATTAAAGAAATCTTCGTATTGACGAATACGGGTGCTGCGGGATTCAGCGGGCTCGCCTTTGGGCGCGAAGCAATAGGTGGTCACCTCAGTCTTATTCACCGATACAGGGCGAAATACCCGAATTTGTGTGCTCATCTGATCCATGAGAAAAACGTTGGGGTAGAGCAACAAGTTGCGCAGGTATCCGTCCATCCACTTGGCCCGCAATTCTCCGTACTGCTCACAAAGCTGTTTGTGCTTCCAGTACAAGGGGCGTGCCTCGGGGTTGGGGAACTCACTCCACAAAAGTACATGACCGTTATCCAGGTCGTAGTAACCACCCAGAGCTTTACTGATTCCACCCACATCCGCTGCCTTGACCGGGTCATCACCGCGCAGCAATTCCCGCCGACGCTGGATAGTCTTGACATAGTTTGCGTGAATGGTGTCAACGTGATAACCGTCTACTCCATTTTCGGCTTGTAGCTTCCAGTTACCATCAAAGGTGTAGGTTTGAATACCCGGCAGTACTTCAAGGCCCTCATCACTTTGGTCTGTTAGCATATCGATGAGCGGAGTGGAGGCCGCCAGATGGTCTGTTAATTCTGGTGCATCCGCCGATAAACTGCCAAAAACGAATCCCCCATAGCTATCGACACGGCCGATTTTTACCAAGCTCATTTCGCCACCATCGAAGGTGTCGGAATAGCCGGCTTGTTCCGAATCACCGAAATGCACGAGCTCACCGCTGGATTTATAACACCAGCCGTGGAAAGGGCACATAAAAAGTTTTTTGTTGCCCCGGCTGCAGTTTTCCACCAACAAGCCGCGATGCGCACAGGCGTTGATATAGGCGTTAATACTTCCGCTCGAATCGCGATTAACGATTACAGGCTGCCGTCCAATATGCGTGGTGATGAAGTCGTTCGGATTTGCGATCTGGCTCTCATGACATAAAAAGACCCAAGTTTTCTCGAAAATATATTTCATCTCAAGTTCGAACAGGTCCGGATCGGTAAATATGCTCCGGTCCACCCGATAGATACCTTCATCTGGGCGCTCATCAATATAGGAGCTGAAGTCGATTGTCTTGGCCATTGTCATTTATCCTCGCTTTGCACGACTTCAAGCTGGCGCGAGTCCAGAAACTTGTCGTAGTAAGTGTGTTCTGTGCTCAGCCCACAAACTTGTAGCTCGGCTAAAGCTGCATCGATCATAGGTGGCGGACCGCATAGATAGGCATGACTAAGGGCTATATCAAAGCCCGCATATTCTCGATCCAGAAATTCCGTCACCATCCCCCGGACTCCCGTCCAGTCTGAAGGTTCAGGTTCTTCTGACAACACTGGAACAAATCGAAACTCACAGGGCCACTGCTGCCTGATAGATTCCAGTTGCTGCAAACAGTACAGGTCGCGTGTCTGTCTGGCGCCGAAAAAGAAAGCCACGGGTCTTTCGATACGTTTATTGAGCATATCCGCCAGGATGGAAAGTATCGGCGCCATGCCACTGCCACCGGCAACACATAGAACAGGCGCTTCGGCGGGCCGTAGCCAAAATGCGCCCTGGGGACCATGCAGTTCAAAGGGCTCACCTAGACGGTCCTGCGCAAACAACCACTGGGTATACTTGCCGCCGGACACGCTGCGCACAATAAACTCTAGCTCGCTAGTACCGCCAGCGACAGGCGGATTGGCAAAGGAGTAACTGCGATGCCGACCAAACCCAGGCAAGCCGATGTCGGCGAACTGCCCGGCCATGAAATTCATGGGCTGCTCAATTTCTACGAATACTTTCATAATATCGTGGGTTAATTTCTCCACCGCTATTATCGTACCCATGTGTTGTGCAGACACCTGCGCTTCAAGCTCATCGTGCAGGTCAACATCTACTGTCACTGCGCTTTTAAGCATACTCTGGCACGCTAGAATAAAGCCGTCTGCTAGTTCCGCCGGCGTTAAAGTTACTGAAGAATCCACTAACGCCCTGACGTCCCCCTCCCGGAGCCGGCATTTACAATTGCCACACGTACCCACCGTGCAGTGATGAGGGAAAGCGAGCCCGGCCGCCAGGGCACCCTGTAGCAAGGTTTGATCACTTGCCACTTCGAATGTTCTACCAATGGGCTCCACAGTCGCAAGACGCGGTTCAAACTGGCTCTTTATTTTGTTTATTAATTTACCTAACAAGGTGATATCGCCTTTGCCTTAGTTCGCTGGGTTGGCATCCAGCCAGTCCGGCCAGTGAGCCACCCGGTTTGCTTCTCGAGCCAGCTCTCTCTCTTCCCCTGTTGCATGTTCAAGATCCCAATTTTTCAATCGCGGTTGCGCTATATAGGAAAACCATAAAGGGGGAATCAAGCCTGCAAGAAAGCACAAAAATATACTGGGCATTTGCGGGCCCTCTACCTTCGGCTGAAGTCGATAAAATGGCAGGTAGGAGTCCATGTGGTGGTCGTTGTGGTTGGTTATTTCGAATGCCAACTGCCGACTGACAGGTTTGAGGTGATTCCACAGATGCTGCTGGCCATAATTGCTTCCCAGCACGCGCACAAGCCCGTAGTGTTGGTAATAGTTAAACATCTCCACCAATAACTTGGCGACGACAGTGCCAGCCAGCGCAGCCAGAGCGGCTGCGGGCCCGGCAAACCAGGCAACGGTTCCCAACAGCACTGCAAACTGTAACAGCGCCTTTAATACCCGCCCACCCGGGCTGAACAAACTGGTATTTCGCCTTTTACAGCTTTCCTTTTCCAGTTGGAAGAAATCCTTAAAAGAACCCGATGTGGCGCGAAAAACAAAGCCGTACACGGTTTCACCTCGTCTCGCGGTGTCTGAATCTTTAGGTGTTGCCAGGTGTATATGATGGGTATGCACATGTGCTACATCACGCGTGGGATCCGCATAAAAGGTACCCAGTATCGTCGCGCAGGCCCGGGGAATACGGCCACGCCTGTGCATCAATTCGTGGTTAACCGGCAGGGTCGGAACTGCTCCGAGCCAGCCCAATGTCAGAACAGCGCCCAGCCATTGGCCGGGCGTAATTGGTTCAGCGCCACCACTGGCACTTGCAACCCAAGTAACATATGCAGCGTAAACCATGAACATAAGTAGCACATGCAGGTATAGCGGAATATCTGCCAGTATTGGGTAACGAATTTCTCGCGGCCTATGGTCGTAGGGCAGCAGCGTATCCATGATCAACAGAGGTATGAACGTACCCACCCCCAGGAAGACCCAATAACCTCCCCAATAAAAGCCCAAAACACCACATAAGACGACGGCAGTGGCGAGGTAATAACGTAAATAGTCCATCGGCGTTTACCTTCAGTTCAGTTCAAAAACGAAGCACGGCTTTCAACACGGTGCCATCCTCGGCATCCCTGATGGCATCGTTGATATTTTCAAAATCGTAATAAGTGACCAACTTGTCCAGTGGGAAACGCCCCTGTTTATAAAGCTCGATCATGCGTGGAATAAAGATATCCGGAATGCTGTCGCCTTCCACGATACCGCGCAGTGTGCGTCCAAACAGGATATTGTTCATATCAATCGCACATTCTGTGCCCAGTGGTGCTGCGCCAATTTGTCCACAAACCCCGGTCAAAGTCAGGCAGTCCACCGCCTGCCGTGTTACCTGAGGCAAACCGGTACATTCCAAAGAATAGTGTGCCCCCGTGCCCGTAATAGCCTGAATCGCTTCCACCGCGTCGGTATCGGACGGGTTGACAGTGTGGGTCGCCCCCAACTCCTTGGCCATAGCCAAACGAGCGGCATTCATGTCCACTGCAATAATCTGAGCACAACCGGTCAACCGTGCACCCATAACCGCCGCCAACCCCACCGGGCCACAGCCGAATATTGCGATGGAACTGCCCGCAGTGGGGTTCAGGGCGTTGATGACGGCGCCCGCACCCGTTTGTATCCCGCAACCCAGTGGGCCCAATAATTCGATATCTACATCTTTGGGAACCTTGACAATATTGTCCTCCGCTGCCAGCGCGTGAGAGGCAAAGGATGACTGATTGAAAAAATTGCCGTGTACAACCTCTTCACCTTTGCGCAAGGTGGTCGAGCCGTCCTCCCGTGTGCAAGAAAAGTTGCGGGGGAACAATTCCAGGCAATAAACCGATTTACCTTCCTGGCAGGGATGGCAGTGCCCACAACTTAGGTAACTGAGCACCACGTGGTCTCCGATCTCCACCTTGGTTACCGCCGAGCCCACTTTCTCCACC
>JABIVN010000523.1 GCA_018667205.1 Gammaproteobacteria bacterium
ATCAGAAGCATCGGTATCAGAATCATCAACCACTAATCGCTCCCGTTGTCGTCCTGTAGAAATTATTTATCACTCTCGTGGGTTCTCCCGTAGGTGGGTGCTCCCGTAGGTGGGCTCTTGCGAACTCAGTCGGTGACTTACCGTCGCACGGTTAATACTCATCCAGACACACATTTCAGGGTCAACGTCATAGACTTCGCCTTCTATCCAACGGCCAATGCCATCGAACAGCCCCACCGCACCGTCAGGCCTGGTTACTCTGACGCGGCCAGGCCCATCCGACGTGTATACCGCACCACTAAATCCATGCCGAATACCTCCTTGCAGTTCATTTTGTCGCCTCATAACTGCACAGGTCCCCGCGCTATATAGGCTTCAATTAGATCGTGGCGCCAACGAATCAACGCTTCCTGGTAACGGCTCAACATAATTCCATCACGTCGCAAAACTTTTAGCCCTTGATGCACACGCTCCATATTGAAAGTATCCTGCTCTACAACCATGCCTAGCTTCTCAAGCGCTTCAGCATCGGTCCAGGGATCATCCGGCCCTAGATGCACTACCTCAGCAGGCGGTGGTCGTTCCCCGGCAAATGGCGCTAGGTACATAATTTCAAAAACGCAGGTTTCATGATCATCACCGTTAGGTCGAAACCGGTAAACAATTCGATTAAAGGCGCCCCACGGATGAAAGTTGGGGAACACCATGTAATTCCAGGCATCCAAAAACTCGGCATCGGTGATTTCATCGACTCGATCGCCAAAACTTTCACGAAACCTTTCACGACCAGCTGCCGATAATACGCCACGTAACGTATCACCCTGCTCAAAGGACACGGGCAGTGGTTCGCCAACACGAACATCCAACGCATCGCGCAACATTTCTTCTTCTGTAGGGGTGTAGTTAAGCAAAGGGTTGGGGATACCTTTAGGCGACAGTTCTCTTGCAGTATTGCCCCAAAAATCAATCTGACTCTGGGGGTCGCCCGTGTAAGTGACAGCCTGCGGGTGCGTGGCACCAACATGATAGCCCTCAGTGAAGGCTTCGTTGGCAATCTTCCAATTACAGCGGATGGTACGTGACACATGCGCTGCCAAATACCTGTTGTCGAAGTCCCAGCGTTCGAAGTGCTGCTGAATATCAGGACCTAGAAATTCCTCTAAGGGTTCACAATCAGTGTCCGGGTTAATGAAAACGAAGCCCGCCCAGCAACCCACCTTCACCTCAGGCAACGAGAGATTGCGCTCAGCCGCTTGTGGAAAATCCCACTCAGCCGGGATCTGCTTGAGTTCTCCATCAAGGCGCCACGTAAAACCATGGAATGGACAACGAAATTCACTACAACGGCCATCATAGGTCTTAAGCAGTCGCCCCCGATGCAAACAGGCGTTGGGGTAGGCCTTGATCTCAGTGTCACTCACTCGCACAACAAGATATGACTGATCGGCAATATCGTAAACAATGTAGCTCCCGACGTGAGGAAGGTGCTCCTCGCGACACGCGAACTGCCAAACGCGACTCCACAACCTCTCTTTTTCGAGTTCATGCCAGTCACGGCTCAGATAACGGCTTTTTGGAATATCATCAAGGCCATTTAGATAGGGGGATTCTGCCCTCAGATAGTCAGGCACAGCGCGCGAATCTGTCTCGAGCAGGTCCTGCCAGCTTGGTCCCGGACTACGACCTAACGGCAGTTCTTCGTCCAATTTACTATCCTTTTTTGTCATACCGCGCGCCCTCACCTACTATTTTTTAGCTAAGATTAATCCAACATGCTTTTACTCATACCCGTCGGTGAGTTTTTGAACAAAGAATAGCTGTCGAAGCTAATTTTTTTATCTGGAATCACTTCTATGGCTAAGCGTCCCGGCGAATTTGCCAAGTGTTGCGCGAAACTCGCGGCTTCGGTAGAACCTGCGGGACGCACTGCATTGGCAAGCTCTGTATTCATCCAAGCATTGGTCTCTGCATCTTCATGCAGCACCGCTGTGCCCTTATAGGTAATGGCCTGACTGATTCCAATATTTGTTCCGCGACTGGTAATGGCAACAGCCACTCTTGGCCTGGCCCTGATTGCAGAAATGCGTGCGCGCTGCTTTGTCGCTGTTAACCAGATGCTGCCTTTTCGCCAGACGAAATTCATGATGACACCAACCGGCTCAGCCTGCGAGTTAGTCCACATAAAGGTGCATTCAGTCTGCTTTTTGAGCAGCATCTCCTCTCTTTCGTCTGTCAATGCGTAAACCGTCACATCAGCGTAGTTGTCAACATACTCATCCTCTTTTTCAGATGTCATACCCCGCTTCCAAGAAAATTTAACATTATCACTCGCTTTTTTTTACTCAGTTAGCACGCCGTAAAATCGGTGTCCAATCATCATAAAACAGCCCTCGATTCTTCGCCAGTTACTGTTTGGCAACATTGCTTATATTCATAAGATTGCCTACTCTCGTTACAATCACCCGGGGGAAACCCACTATGAATTCATCTGGATTTGGACCGGTTATCCAGCACGCCTTCGTCGTGCGGGACATGAACGCCGCACTGACCTACTGGATAGAAGCCATGGGTGTGGGACCGTTTTATAAGATCAATAACGCGACTTACAAAAAGGCCTTTTATCGTAATGCTCCCGCGACACCAGAATACTCGATTGCTCTGGCTTATTGGGGTGACAATCAAATTGAATTGGTGACACCTACATCTGATCACCCAAGCATCTATAAGGAGTTCCTCGATGACGGGCATGACGGCCTTCTGCATCATATGTGCGTAACCGTTAAAGACATGAACGAGTTCCGGAACGGCATTGATGCCACCAAATTCGAAACACTTGCTGAACTGGCGCTAGAGCCCGAAGGGCACGTCCTATACCTGCG
The DNA here is from genome assembly GCA_018667205.1 of Gammaproteobacteria bacterium. Lineage (GTDB taxonomy): Bacteria > Pseudomonadota > Gammaproteobacteria > Pseudomonadales > Azotimanducaceae > UBA9659. Next base: position 2,880 of record JABIVN010000523.1, read on the forward strand.
CGGTGTCGGGCAACGATGGCCGTTAATTGAGGTTGGAGAGTTTCCGCCTGCCATCTACGAGTTGTTCAACCGAGTTAAATCAGCATCCGATGGATGGGATGGCAAGGACCCCATCCGTACCCTTTAAGCAATGTGAAAAAACGGCGCCTACTAGCGTGTGGTCGTCAGGCTAACCAACTCTATGGTGACCTAGACAATAACCGCAAAACATCTCTAGACCAGTCCATAGAGTTTAGATTTTAAGACGCAAGATTTTCAAACTCCACTTCCGGAAACCCCGCATCTACCGAGGTGCGCATCAGGTCGTAGTAGACGTTGGCGCCGCCAAAGTAGATGAGCACCCTTGGGGCCCTATCCTCTATGTTGGCGCCCATCATCCAGGAATGGACTTTATCGCCCTGAGCCATCAGTGTTTGCGCGTGAACCTCGGCAACGTGCTGCACCCAATCGTCTTCCGCTTTTTGCAGTGGTTCACAGAGATCATGTCCCTCGCTTTCCATCTTCTTAACACAGTCAACGATATACGTAATATTTTGCTCAATCGAGGTCGGCAAATTGGCAAATGGCGCCTGCGGGCCGGTAATCATAAACAGATTGGGGAACTCGGCAACAAACACACCCATGATGGAGCTAGACACCGTATCCCATTTGTCTCGGAGCAACAGACCATTACGCCCACGAATCGGCAGTGCTTCCTGCGCACCTGTATACGCCTGAAAACCGGTTGCCAGCACTATGATGTCAAAATCGTATTCATTCTCTGTGGTCCGAACGCCGGTTTCCGTCAACTCGACAATGGGTTCGCGCTCGTTGATGTCCACCAGTTTGACGTTGTCGCGGTTGTAAGCCTCGAAGTAATTGTGATCAAGTGGCGGCCGTTTGGCAAAGAACGGGTAACCTTTGGGCGTGAGCATTTCCGCAATCTCAGGGTCGTTGACCCTCTCTTTCATTTTTTTGATGACGAAATCGCCCGCGACCTTGTTGGATTCCGGGTCTCCTAGCAAATCATCAAAGGTCTCGAAGACAAACCGAAAGCTGCCCCGAGGCCAGTGCTCTTCCAGAACCTTCTGCACTTCCTCTGGCGATGTATCGGCTATCGTTCGTCCTACAGGACTGTCGAACGCCATCCCAAAAACATGATTGCGGCACTTGGCAATAATGTCATCGTAGTTTTCCTTAATTTCTTTATCCCATTCAGGCGTCATCGGTTTCTGTACCGCGGGCATAATAAAGTTTGCGGTACGTTGGAAAACCGTCACGCTCTCTGCTGTTTCAGCGGTCACAGGCAACATTTGCACTGTCGTTGAACCCGCACCAATAATACCAATCCGTTTGCCCGCGTAATCCAACCCTTCCGGCCAGCGCGCGGAATGAAAACAGGTGCCCTTGAAATTTTCCATACCCTTGAATTTTGGTATCACCGGTTCAGAGATCATGCCCATGGCACTAACAAAGTACTTACAGGTAAATTCTTCACCTGCCCCGGTTTTTACCAGCCATAAGCCTCTGTCCTCCTGAAAATCAGCGCTGGTAATCTCGGTATTCAACTGAATGTGCGGCCACAAATCGCATTTATCTGCGACGAAATGCATGTACCTAAGGTTTTCTTCCCAACCGGGGTAACGCACTGACCACTTCCACTCCTGCAGGATTTCCTTAGAAAATGTCAGGCAGTAGTAGTAGCACTCACTGTCGCTGGCAGCGCCAGGATAGTGGTTCCAGGCCCACGTGCCGCCAATGTCAGAGGCCTTATCGAATGCTTGGATCGATAACCCTGCTTCACGCATGTGGTGAATCA
>JABIVN010000524.1 GCA_018667205.1 Gammaproteobacteria bacterium
CTGTTCCGGTTTTTTCAGCGTTGATGTCATCTTCCAGCTCCCAGCCCATCAAACCGCCGTCATTCCAACTACCTGTGGCCTGCTCGGAGCCATCTGAGGCGATGGATGTCAGAGAGGTGCGAATATAGTTACGCGTATCTCCTGTGTGCAGTCCCTCACTGTTAAATAACTCGACGTGCTGCTCTTTTTGTCTGCAGGAGCCCCGAGTTTGCGAGATCATGTTACTGGCCGCACGAGCCGCAACATCGGCTGCCAGCAGGTAAGCTACCTTGCTCTCAACCTCAGAATCATTACTCAACGTGCGTACTGCAAGATGCAAATCTTTTATCTGCCTGTAGTCAAAATTGAATGTAGAGACGCTTGGATCCCGCAGGTCTTTCGCCGCCAGCTCAGACAGGATTCTTTTCAGCTCATCGCCCTCTGGTTTGTTGGTGTAGCCATAAAGAACTTTAGTGCCATAGACCAGGCGCAGGCCTATGCCGAAGTCTATCCCCGACTCCACTGATTGCACATGATTGCTCAAGGTGCTGATGGTATTTGTCTGACTTTTTTCAACAAACAGTTCGGCGAAGTCCGCGCCAAGTGAAATGCCATGGTCAATGACTGATTGTGCCGTTTGGTAATTAAGCATGAAACGTCCTGTGGAGGCTTGATGATTCAATAAGAGCAGCGCAGTATAAACCGACAAACGCAATCAATGTAAAAACACTGCGGTCTACAAAACTGTGACTAATAAGAATGTGATTAATAAGAATTTGGTGAATAAGAATTTGGTGAATAAGCATTTGGTTAATAAGCATTTGGTTAATAAGAGCGTGATTAATACGACTGGGCGAAATCGGACGACTTCACGCCTTTTTTAAAAAAATACCGGTGGTTACCCTTGGAGTTTTAACATGATATACCCTGAAAACAGTGGCATAGACAGATTTATCACTAGCGAGGCGCCCGAGGAGGTTTTGGAGCCCGACCTGCCGATTATAGACCCACATCACCATCTTTGGGACAACCGAGCCGCGACTTCCGTTTTTGAGCAAAAAGTTTATCTGTGCAACGAAATCATGGCCGACATTAACAAAAGCGGCCATAACATCACTCAAACAGTGTTCGCTCAATGTGGTGCTTTTTTTCGAGCAGACGGTCCGAAAGACCTGCGCTGCGTTGGTGAAACAGAATTCGTTCAAGGGGTTGCCGCGATGAGCCGCTCAGGGATTTACGGTTCTACCCGACTATGTACAGGTATTTTCGGCTCCGCCGACCTACGAGCAGGTTCCAGCGTAGAACCTGTGCTGGAAGCCCATCTGGCTGCATCAGCCAATTTTCGAGGAATACGCACAGCCTTCCCGTCTGATCTTAACCAAACCTACCTTGACGGCTTTGCACTGCTGGAAAAATACAATCTGTCATTCGATCACTACTCCCCCGACTTCGAGCGTTTGCCTACGCTTGCTGCATTGGCCGCTGCCCATCCTGGCGTTCCTGTAATCGTCAATCACTTCGGCGGTACCGTTAATCCAGATGATGATGCAGAAACCTTCGCACGATGGCGAGAATGTCTGGAAATCGCAGCGGCAAGCCCCAATACGGTCATGAAACTGGGGGGAGCCCAAATGCGCGCAGGCGACTGGGAGCCTTCATTTCACATGCACAAACAAGACACACCGCTGAGTTCTCAGGCATTCTGTGAGCTTCTCTACCCCTACTACATCGCCGCAATCGACGCGTTCGGGCCTGATCGCTGCATGTTTGAGAGCAACTTCCCCGTCGACCGTGAGTGTATTTCCTACCGGGCGCTTTGGAATATGTTCAAAAGAATCGCGGCCAAAGCCGGGCTTTCCGAAGACGAAAAAACCTCTGTCTTTAGTGGCACCGCCGCAAGAGTATATCGACTGCCGGACTAACGGCCGAAGACATAAAAACGGTTTCCGTCCCGGGTAATCGATCTCTGGACGGCAAACGCGTAAAGCGTGACGGCTAAAGTCGATCCACCTTCGCAAGGCTTGTCATTGTCCAGACACCCACTACTGTAAGAAAGACGCCTGCAGCGGCAACAAAAAATCCCGACAAAGGACCAATAACTGACGCAAAGTACCCCATGGATATCGCGCCGACCGGACCTCCGCCCAACGTACCCAGTGAATAAATCGATAATGCTCTTGCGCGATAATTCTCTGGTGCTGACTCCTGGATAATCGCTCGGCCCAGGCTTATTGCTACACCGCCGCACATGCCCCAAAGCCCGATGCAAAGAAGGTACCCGTAGAATGGCAATCTAAGGTTGGTTGAAATTAAAAATACCCCTCCCATCACCAACGCCATCATCAAGCCCAAACCCTGTCGTCTAATCCCACCGATCGCCACAAGGATAATCGTCGTTATAATCGTGCCAACCATAAAACAAATATAGGACAGCGCTATATCGAAGGCGGCACCGCCGTAAATATCCCTAACCGCAAGTGGATTCAGCACCGAGAAGGCCCCCATATAAAACACACCGACAGAAAACATCAGAATCATCACAGGGAACATACGTGGCGAATGAAAGATCAGAGATAGACCCTCCCAAATATCGCCAAACACGCTTTTACGATTTTTTTCTCGGGCATCAGCAAGCGATGTCCTTTTCGGAGTAGACGAAGGCAACATTAACGCAACCAGGACACCGAAAAGTAAAACGGTTCCTTGGACCAGCAACAACGGAACCGGGCCTGTCGTGTCTGCCTGGCCGGCAAGCCCAAACCCGATAATCTGGGCAAAAAATGACAAGCCCATCGCCATCGTCACGGCCTGCTGGATATTGGGTCCCGATACCTGATTTAAGATGCTGTCTCTCGCTGGTTGAATAAAAGCATTTAAACTTCCTACACCAACTGCGAAGACAAGTAGCATTCCATAGCTGAGGGCCGAGATTTCGATCAACAGGATCAGCATAAATACGGGCACCGCGGCAAGA